>NZ_JBVHPY010000020.1:0-48254 GCF_055567695.1 Streptomyces sp. NPDC026417 | reverse complement strand
TGCCAGAACCCTCCCCCCCCCCCCCCCCCCCTCTGTGTGTTCTTCTCTTTCCCCCCCCCCCCCCCCCCCCCCCCCCCCGCCACCCGCCTCGCCGTCAGCCGGCGTAGTCGCGGATGACCTGCCGCGCCAGGCGCGTCCGGGCCTCGGACAGTTCCGCCGCGATCTCGCTCACCGTCTCGCCGTCGAAGCCGACGAGCGCGGTCCGCGGCTCGCCCTCTCCGACGCAGCGCCTCCTGGCATGAGTCGGCGGGTGCGTCGAGTCGACGCTGTGGCCGCGCAGTGCACTGACCCGGCGCAGCCGCTCGTACTCCCGCTCCGGCACGGATCCGATGTGGGCGGCGAGGCGCTCCCACAGTCCCTGCCATGCGTCACGGCGAGAGGCCCCGCCGATTCCCGTCTGTGCCATGACGGACTCCCTGCGCAGTTCCACGGCCACGGAGTCGGAGACGAGGAGCAGGTCCATGAGTTCCACCGCCGCGTCGCTGGAGGCGATGCGGGCGGCGGTCCGGTCGGCGAGGTACTCGGCGCGCTGCGACGTGCGCAGGGTCAGGTGGTCGAGCAGTGCCAGCAGGCCACGGGCCAGCCAGCGCGGGGGGGATCAGCACCACATTGGCGAGACGTTCGAGGAACGGGGCGGACGGCTCGGGCGCCAGCATGTAGCACCACAGGGCGAGGGAGCGCAGGGCGCTGTCGACCGTCTTGGCGCGGCGCAGGTCTCCGTTGGCGTAGTGACCGAGTTCGTGGCCCAGCAGGGCGAGGCGCTGCCGAGGGGTGAGGATCTCCCAGAGACCGAGGCCCAGCCACAGCACACGCCGCTGCCGGACGCCCACGAGCCCCACACTCGCGTTGGCTTCGGGCCCGACGACGACGGCGTGCACGCCCGTGGTGCCGGCGGCCTTCGCGACCTCGTCGATCAGCGCGAACAGCCTCGGCGCGTCCGCCCGGCGCAGGACCGGTGCGTCGTCCGGGAGCGAGGCGAAGCGGGGCCGGAGGACGACGGCGAGGACGATGAGCACGACGCCGACCACCGGCTGCGTCACCGTGCTCCAGCCCAGCACCACCAACAGCACTCCGCTGACGGCGAGGGCCACGGTGAGGCCGTTGACGGCCCACGCGATCGCCAGCGCCAGAATGCCGGGCCAGTCACGCTTCGGCTCCGCGGCCCCGCCCCTCAGCATCTCCTCCAGCAGTTGCTGCCCGTGCCGTTCGGCCAGGCGGCGGCGCCGTGCCTCGATCCTCCCCGCCTTCGGCTCCGGCCCGCCGGGGTCCACGTTCCAGCCGCACTCGGCACACCACACGCTGAAGCGCGGATTCACCGGTACGTCCACGCCGCACTCCGGACACGCCTGTCTCCGCTCCGCAGCGGTCTGCGATCCCATTCCCCTGTCCCCACCCTGTCATCACGTTCGACGCCGCCCACGGATCACGCCGACGCGGGCGGGAGGGGGCGGCTTGCCAGCGCAGCGTAAAGGATGCCTGGTGGGAGGCGGTCCTGCCCTCGCATAACGAACACGCAACCGCGTCTCCGAGTCCCTCCACGCTCACGCTCGACACGGAGTGGTCGACACGGGTGCTCGGCCCGCGGTGCTCGACCCACGGTTCCCCCAACTCCCCTGCCGTGCGCCGGCCTTGTCCCGGCCACCGGAACAGCGGACGAGGATCCCTCGTGCGTACCGTGTCGCCCGGACGCGCGACGATGGTCCGGAGCAGTGCACGGTGACGGTGCGCGAAAGAACCCGGGGACGAGGGGGCAATGGTGGAGCGGCACGGAGGCCAGGAGGCACCCGTCGGCACGCGGCCGCTGGGGACGCGCGCCCTCGACCGCGAGGCAGGCCGGGCGCGGCACCTGCTGGCCGCGGGGGAATGGCGCCCCGCACCGGCCGATGCCACGGCGGCCGCGGCCGTCCTCGCTCGTCTACGCGCCCCACTCCCGACCCGACAGGCCGCCCCCGGGCAGACCGGGATGCAGGCCACGGACCGGGACCGGCGACTCCAACGCCTGTTGCGCACCACGATCCACCACCTCGACGCGGGCGCCGTCAGCCCGCCCGCCGCCGCCCTCCTGGCCGCCGTCGCCCGCGCGTTCCTGCCCTGGCACGGGACCCCGAACCCACCGGCCGCGGCGGCCGCCCCGCACTACGGGACGCCTGACGTCCCCGCCGCGCCACCGACCGATGCCGGGGAGGCGCTGCTCCCCGGCCTCATCGCACTGTTCACCGCGCTGGCCGCCCCGAACCCACCCGGGACCGCGCCGCTCACCCCTCTCGTCGAACCCTGGCGGGTCCGGTACACGGGTCGCTTTCCGCCGCTACGGCAGACCGGCCTTGGGCGTGTGGACGGCCAGGACGGTCGGCTGCCCGGCGTGCGGCGGCCAGGCGGGTCCATGGACGGTGACCTGTGACTGGCACACGGTCTCGCTGCGCTGCGCATGCGGGGCGGAGACCGGCGAACACGGCCTCGCCCTGTCGGAAGTCTGGTTGCTCCTCCCGGACATGGCCCCGGGGGCGTGACCGGACGGGACGGGCAGCCCGTCCCGGCAACGGCCGCCGGCGGTCACGGGGTGTCGGTATACAGGTAGAACTGTGCAGTCCATGCTGTGAGGTCCAGGGTGGACGGCCGGCACGATCATGCTCGGGGCGGGCGTGCTCCTGCTGCCCCTGACGGTCTTCGACCGCACGCTCGGGCAGGCGACGGACGGGGCGGCCACGAGCGACGCGGCGCGGACGCGGGAGTACATCACCCTTCGGGACCGCGGCCGGTCGCCGCCTCGTCGCTCCAGCCCTCGGCCGCACACGGGCTCCGCCACTCCCCAGGGCGTTGCCGCCTACCGACCCGGGCCACTCCCCCGGCCTCGGACCCCCGCGCCGCGGGGTAATCAGTCAGCACCGGAACGCGTCTCCGGCAGGCCGAGCGCCGATGGCGGACCTCAACGCCAACTCGCCTGCGGGGCAAGGGATGCCGTGGATGCCGGCTCATCACCCCGCGCACGCCGGCGGGGTCCGCGCCCCGCCGTCCGGCAGCCCACGCAGTCGAGGTGCCCCTGCGCCGCCGAACGGTCCCTCACGCGCCAGTGCTGCTCGGCCGGCGGACGCGGACCACTCGGCTTCCCCCAGCCACTCAGATGCAGGACCCAGGTCACGAGACCGGCAAAAGCGATCACGCCCAGGCCGAGCCAGAAGCCCGTCGTCCACGCGGTGATCATCGCGGCACCCGAGAGGCAGAATCCCGCGAGCGCCAGGCAGGTGCCGGTCCATCCGGCGACCGTATGGCCGAGGTCGTGGTCGCCGTGCAAGCCGCTCATGGAACTCCTCGGATCGATCTCTCGGTATCTTCGGCACGTGAGCCGGACGGTTTATCTCACGAGCTAAGTAACTTAGATGCTAAGGAGAATCTCGGTGAAGGGCAAGCCCCGCCCCGAAGCGACACCGCAGCAGGCGCTGGACGCGATGGACCAGATGATCGCGCTCGCTCTCGTCTCCCAGCACGACATCGCCCAGCGACTGGGGCTGAACGTCACCGATCTGACCTGCCTGGGGCACGTCATCGGAGCCGGCGAACGACACCTGAACGCGGGCGACCTGGCCGAGCGCGCCAATCTCACGACGGGCGCCGTCACCGGCGTGCTCAACCGCCTGGAACGTGCCGGATACGTCCACCGCCGACCCGACCCCGGCGACCGCCGCCGCGTGCGTGTCGTTCTCGACGAATCGGCCGCGGCCCGCGTCTTCGCCGTGTACGGCCCCCACTACGAGCGGCTCGGCGCCCTCTTCGCGGACTACACCCCCGACGAGACGGCCGTCCTCGCCGACTGGTTCGTGCGCGCACGGGCCGCGATGCAGCTCTCGCTGGACGAGATCAGGGAGCAGTGACCCGACGGCGGGGAAACACGCGGGCCGGCGGGCTCGATCGCGCCCCCTCCGTCAGGGCGTGAGCAGCCGGTCCTGCTCCACCGGCGGGGTGCCGTCGTGCCAGGGCAGGGCCTTGCCGAAGCGGACCAACTCCCCGTACAGCGCCGGGTCGGCCCCCTGGGCGAAGACCAGGTCGAGCACCGCGCGCGCTGCCTCGGCGGGTGACTGCGCGTGGCTGTAGTCGCTGAACCAGGGCCGGGACGTGGCGGTGTCGACCATGCCGGGGCACACCGAGGCGATCAGGGTTCCGGTGGCGAGGTCGTGCTCCCGGCGGCCGGCGGCGAAGGCGCGCACGGCGGCGACCTGGGCCACCTTCGAGGGGACGTTCAGCCAGCGCGGCCAGCCCGCCTCGGCGGCCGTGCCGTCGTGGACGGCGGTGCGCCAGACCTCGACGGCGCGCTCGACCTCTTCGAGGCTCGCTCCTTCGAAGAGGGGGTGCAGACGGGCGTCGAGGTGACCGAGTGTCCCCAGGCTGCTGGCCACCACGAGCAGTCGGCCGCCGGTCCGCAGTACGGGCCCGAAGGAGCGCAGGACGGCGTGGGTGGCGGTGTTGGAGACGTCGATGAACTCGTCGGCCCGAGCGGCCTGCGACTCATGGGGCAGCAGTCGGGCGACCGCGTTGGAGACCACGACGTCGACCCCGCCGTGGTGGGCCCGCAGGTCCTCGGCGAGGTCCGCGACGGCGCCGGGGACCGTGACGTCGAGGACCCGGCCCTCCACGCGGGCACGTGTGCCCGGCAGCCCGGAGACTGCGGCTGCGGCGTCCGTCACGCGCTGCCGATGACGACCGGTGAGCAGGACCAGGTCGTCCGAGGCCATACGGGCCGCCAGCCCCTCGACGAGGGCGCGTCCGAGCCCCTGGTTGGCGCCGGTGACGAGAGCGATGCGAGAAGTGGTCATGCCTCTTACGCTAGGAACGCCGCATCCATGAGTCCAACGAGAGTTGAGCACACCTGGTATGCGTCCACGGCATGGACGGGCTCCCCGTGGCCCACGGCGCAAGCCCCTCATCCGCACCGCCCCGGGCGGCCGGCGCGAAGTCGCCATGCAGGGGGCGGCCGCCCCGCCACGCGCGACCGGATTCCTCGGAGCGCGAGCCCCGGGCCGCCGCGCGTCCTGCCCGCGGGACGGGTGTCCGTCGGGGGCGCTACGGTCTGCACATGCTTGATCAGTGGGCGGGGATCCGGGAACGTGTCGAGGCGCTGGGCGCCCGGGCGGCGGGCAGTGCGGTGTTCGGTGCGCTGGGGCACGAGTGGGCTCTGGAGGAGCCGCTCACCGCGAGCGAACTCGCCGACCTTGAGGAGCAGACCGGCGCGACGCTGCCCGAGGAGTACCGGACGTTCCTCCTCCAGGTGGCAGCGGGCGGCGCCGGTCCCGCGTACGGAGTGTTCCCCGTGCGGCGTGTCCAGGGCCGGTGGCGCTGGGAGGGCGACGGCGCCGATCTGGCCGATCTCTCCCTGCTCGCGCAGCCGTTCCCCGAGCGGGGGCCGGACGCGGATGCCCTGGAAGAGCTCCTCGCCCGGCGCCCCGACGAGGAGGACTTCGACGAGATCGAGGAGTTCGACGACGCCATCGAGGCCTGGGACGAGCAGTGGGACGCCCTCATGTTCGCTCCCGAGCGCACCGCCGGCGCCGTCGTGATCTGCCATCGCGGTTGCGCCCTGCGCGAGTGGCTGGTCGTCAGTGGCGTCCACCGCGGCACCGTCTGGTCCGACGGCAGGGCAGACGACACGGACCTGGCGCCGCTGCTGGACGACGACAAGAGGCCGATGACCTTCGCGCGGTGGTACACCCGCTGGCTGGAGCAGGCCGAGCGCGCGGTGCCGACGGCGGCCGAGGGCGCCTGACAGGAGCCGGGGAGGCGCGCGGCAGGCCCGGCGGGTACCAGGCCGGCGCGATGAGCCACCCCGGGGCCACGGAAGTCCGCGGAGGACGGCACGGCGGACCGCGCCGGCACCCGTGACGTGACCTGCCTCACACGTTGTCACAGCCTCCGAGGGTGCGGTGTCTCATGACCGAACCCATTGGAGACGAGGGAGACACCATGGCTGACAACACTGAAGTGGTCGTGATCGGCGGCGGGTACGCGGGTGTCATGGCGGCCAATCGCCTGACGCAGCGCGACGACGTGACCGTGACGCTGATCAATCCCCGCCCGACCTTCGTCAACCGGGTCCGACTGCACCAGCTGGTGGGCGGCTCCGACCCGGCGGTCGTCGCGTACCGCGAGGTCATGGCCGAGGACGTCACCCTCGTGGTCGACACCGTGACACGCATCGACGCACCCGAGCGCCGGGTGACCCTGGCCTCGGGCGGCTCGGTGGGCTACGACTACCTGGTCTACGCCGTGGGCAGCGGAAGCGCCGACCCCGGCGTGCCCGGTGCCGCCGAGTTCGCCTACCCGATCGCCGGCCTGGAGGAGGCGCAACGGCTGCGGCCGGCCCTCGACGCCGCGCCCGCCACGGCCCCGATCACCGTCGTCGGAGCGGGACCCACCGGGATCGAGACCGCCGCGGAGCTGGCGGAGCCGGGTCGCCGGGTGACCCTCGTCTGTGGTGGTGTGCTGGGCCCGTATCTGCACCCGCGCGGTCGGCGTTCGGTAGCCAAGCGGCTCGCCGGGCTGGGCGTGACCGTGGTGGACGGACCCGACTCGAAGGTCACGGCGGTGACCCGCGGCACCGTACGGCTGAGCGGCGGCGACGAGCTGCCGAGCGCGGTCACCGTCTGGACCGCCGGATTCGGCGTGCCGGACCTGGCCGTTCGCAGCGGGCTGCGGACCGACGCCCTGGGCCGGCTGCTCACGGACGAGACATTGACCAGCGTGGACGACGACCGCATCGTCGCGGCCGGGGATTCGGCAGCACCGTCGGGCCTGCCGCTGCGGATGAGCTGCCAGGCGGCCATCCCGCTCGGGGCACGCGCCGCGGACACCGTGCTGGCGCGCCTCGCCGGGGAGGAGCCCGCGACGCTCAACCAGGTGTTCGCCGGCCAGTGCATCAGCCTGGGACGCCGGGCCGGCATCTTCCAGTTCGCCCATCGGCACGACGTCGCGCGAGGAATCCACATCGACGGCCGGTCCGGCGCGAAGCTCAAGGAGTTCGTGTGCAAGGGCATCGTGAAGCATCTGGCCGGCGAGGCGGCCAAGCCCGGTTCGTACAGCCTGCACCGCGCCTCGGGAGGCCCGAAGCGACAGGAGATGCTGCAGGCCGCGCGTGCCCAGGCGCCCGCCTCCGCCGAGGGGGCGGCGCGGTCGGAGAGTCGTGCCACCCGGTGACGTGCCCACTCGCCGAACAGGTGCGTGCATAGGATCACCGACATGACGCTGCGTCCGGTGTCCCCGCCGACCCGAAGATCCTCAAGTCACGTATCTGCACATCCTCCTGACGGGGGCTCATTCGGACACGAACGCTTCGGAGCCCGCGGGAGCAGGGCCCGGACACGCCGGGAGGACATCGAAACGTGAACCATCAGGACACCGATCCGGCGACCGAGACCTTCGTCGCCCACCGCAACCTGCTCTTCACCGTCGCCTACGAGATGCTCGGATCCGCGGCCGACGCCGAGGACGTCCTCCAGGAGACCTGGTTGCGGTGGGCCGGGGTCGACCTGGAGCAGGTGCGTGACCAGCGCGCCTACCTGGTCCGGATCACGACCCGGCAGGCGCTCAACCGGCTGCGCACCATGCAGCGCCGACGGGAGGCGTACGTCGGCCAGTGGCTGCCCGAACCGATGCTCACGACCCCGGACGTGGCCGAGGACGTCGAGCTCGCCGAGAGCGTGTCGATGGCGATGATGCTCGTCCTCGAAACCCTGGCACCCATGGAGCGGGCGGTGTTCGTGCTGCGCGAGGTCTTCGACGTCGGCTACGACGAGATTGCCGAGGCCGTGGGGAAGAGCCCGGCCGCCGTCCGCCAGATCGCGCACCGTGCCCGCCGGCACGTCGACGCGCGCCGCCCCCTCAAGGGGGCCTCCCCACGGCAGAGCCGGGCCGTCATGGAGTCCTTCCAGCGCGCACTCGAAAGCGGGAACCCGCAGGACCTCCTCGACGTGCTCGCACCACAAGTCGTCCTCGTGAGCGACGGCGGCGGCATCAAGCGGGCGGCCCTGCGGCCGATCGTCGGCGCCGACAAGGTGGTCCGCTTCTACTTCGGCGGCACCAGCAAGATCGACGCGACCCTCACCACCACCCCCACCGTGGTCAACGGCTCCCCCGCACTCGTCGTGCGCCTGGACGGCGAGTTCGAGGGCATCATGGCGATCCGCGTCGAGGACGACCGCATCACCGGCCTCTACTTCGTCCGCAACCCGGAGAAGCTGACCCGGGTCGAGTCCGAGACCACGCTCACTCTGCGATGACGATGACGGGGAGGACTCCCGCGGACCCGGAGTGATCCGAACGACACCCCCGGCCGGGCGCGGTGTCCTCCCCGCCGGTCCCCCGGGCACCGCGCCCCACGTGGCTTCCCGCGCCCCGGCAGGATCGGTGGTCCCGCGCGACACTGGAGTCACGCGCGTGGAGAGGAGCGCCCATGCCCGAGTGGCATCTGCTCCCCGCATCCGCCGAGACGCGTCGGCATGCGGTTCATGTCACCGCTGCCGCCGCTGCCGGGTTCTACCCGGCGATGTATCTCCTGGACCAGCCGGTCACCGGCGTGTACGCCCTGTTCGCGCCCATCGCCTTCGGAGTCCTGTCCCCGGTGCCGGGCTCCAGTCGGCAGCGCGCCGCCACGGTGCTGCGCGCCCTCCCCGCCGCCGCCGTCCTCGTCGTGCTCGGCACGGTCCTGGCGGTGGCCACCCTGCCCGCCGTCGCCGGGATGCTCGTCGTGGGATTCGCCCTCACCTTCGGCACGGCGTGCGGTCCGAGGATGGCGGGTACGGCCCCGGGTCTGCAGCTCTTCTACATCCTCGCCTGCTTCCCGCCCTACGAGCCCGACACCCTCCCCCAGCGGCTCACCGGGCTCGGCATGGGCGGAGCGGCTCTGATCCTGTGCACGCTCGTGCTGCTGCCGGACCGACGGGAGCCGTCGTACCGCCTCCGGGTCGCCGACGCCCTGGACCTCGCCGCCCGCACCGCGACCGCCGTCGTACGCGCCGGGGAACCGGGGCCCCGGCCGGCCGCACAGCTGCGGTCGGCGGGCCGGGAGCTGCGTCTGTCACGGCAGCCGGCCGGGGCACGCCCGACCGGGCCGGGCCGGGCCGACCGCGCCCTCGCCCAGGCGGGCTCCGCGACCCGGCGGCTGCTGGACCAGCTGGCCGCCCTCACCGAACGGGCGCCCGCGGCCACGGACATGGCGTCGGAAGATCTTCTGCGCGGCATCGCGGCGGCCTGCACCGGCACCGCGGACGTGCTGCGCGGCACCCGGCCCGCCGCCGGGGCCGAAATCCTCGAGGAGATGATCAACCAGTTCCTCGTGTCGCGCGGCAGAGCCACGACCACGCGCACGAGTCCCTCGCCGGACGTCCTGAGGCGGCAGTCGATGGTGTTGACCGCCGCCGTGTCGGCCGTCACCGCGCGCACCGCCACCGCGCTGGCGGTCGGCGGCCGCCGACCGGTGTACGGCTTGCCCCACGAACAGTTCTGGTACGCCGAGACGGGGACCGTCCGCCTCTGGACCGTCCGCATCACCGGCAACCTGACCCGGCGCTCCGTCGTCTTCCAGAACGCGCTCCGCACGGCACTCGGTCTCGCCCTCGCCCGGCTGGTGGCCGGTTCGCTGGACCTCACGCACGGCTTCTGGGTCCTGCTGGCCGTGCTCACGCTGGGGCGTACGACGGCGGGCGCCACCTGGTCCGCCGCGCGGGCCGCCGCGGCCGGCACCCTGGCCGGGGCGCTGGCCGCCGGCCTGCTCATCATCGGGGCCGGCGGAAGCACGGACGTGTACGCGTATCTGCTGGTGCCGGTGATGCTGGTGGCCTTCACCGTGGGACCCGCGAACGGACCCGCGTGGGCGCAGGGCATGTTCACGCTGGTGGTCTCCACGGCGTTCGCCCAGGTGGCGCCCGTGACGTGGCGGCTGGCGGAGGCCCGCTTCGTCGATGTCCTGACCGGCAGCGCGATCGGGCTGCTGTGCGGTCTCCTCGCCTGGCCGGCCGGCGCCCGTGCCGAGATCCAGCGCAGCATGACCGCCCTGCTCCGGGACACCGCGCCGCTGGTGCGGGCGACCACGGCCGCCGTGACCGGCCGGGGCGGCCCGGCTCCCGACGTGACCGGCCCGGGCGGCCCCGCCTCCTCGCAGGACGGCTCGGACCGGGCGTTCGCACCGATCCGGCACCGGCTGCGTCTGGCGGAGGGCGCGTACGCCCAGTACCGGACGGAACCGGCGGCACACGCCGCCGACTCCGGTCCCGACTGGCTCGCCGTCATCAACTACGGTGTGCGGGCCCTGGTCGGTGCCTACTGGCTGCCGCGCACGGCGGGCGCACACTCCTTCCCCCCTGCCGCCCTGCGGTGGATGCACGAGGCCACCGAAAAGGTGGCGACGGCGACGGACCGAGCCGCCGACTTCCCGGTCGACGGCATCCGTGTCCGCCTCGCTCAGCTGCCCTCCTCCGTCGTCCTGCGCGCCCCACCGCCCGTCCTGCCGCTCCTGACCGACGTGGAGGTCTGGCTGGGCGCCCTCGTCACCGACCTGGAGGCCGGGGTCGGCGGGCACGGCGACTCCGCCGCGGAGCCGGATTCCGTCGTGGCGGGCGGGTGACCGCGAGCATCCGGCGGGCGTCACTTCGTCGCACCCCGCGCGAAGCCGTTGTAGATGTAGCGCTGGAGAAAGAGGAACACGAGCAGGGTCGGGACGATCACCAGGATCGTGCCTGCCGAGATGTCCTCCCAGTGGGCTCCGAAGGGCCCCTTGAAGCGGAACAGGGCGGTCGAGATGGTGCCGAGGTCCTCCGAGGGCATGTACAGGAACGGGATGTAGAAGTCGTTGTAGACGGTGATCCCCTTGATGATCACCACGGTGGCGACGGCCGGCTTCAGCAGCGGCAGGATGATCTTCCAGTAGATGGTGAACGCGTTGGCCCCGTCGAGGCGGGCGGCCTCGTCGAGCGAGACCGGAATCCCGCGGATGAACTGCAGGAAGATGTAGATCGAGACGATGTCCGTCCCCATGTACAGCAGGATGGGCGCCCAGAGGCTGTTGAACAGGCCGAAGCTGTTGACCACTTGGAAGGTGGCGACCTGGGTGGTGACGCCGGGGACCAGGGTCGCGAACAGGAACAGGGCCATGACCGGCTTCTTCGCCCGGAAGGCGAAG
This sequence comes from Streptomyces sp. NPDC026417, assembly GCF_055567695.1. Classification (NCBI taxonomy): domain Bacteria; kingdom Bacillati; phylum Actinomycetota; class Actinomycetes; order Kitasatosporales; family Streptomycetaceae; genus Streptomyces; species Streptomyces sp. NPDC026417. Next base: position 37,093 of record NZ_JBVHPY010000020.1, on the reverse strand, counting down.
CGGTCGATGGCGTACGCGGTCATCGAACCGATGAGGACCGTGCCGGTGATGGAGAAGAGCAGGATGAACGCGGTGTTCCCGAAGGCGGACAGCAACTTGCCGTCGGTGAACGCCGTCGCGTAGTTCCCGAAGTTGAGCCAGTCGCCGGGCGGGGTCAGTGCTCCGCCGTCGGTGACCTCCTTGGACGTCTTGAGCGAGGTGAGCAGGACGACGCCGAGCGGCACCAGGACGATCAGCGACGCGAGGATCAACGACAGGTAGGTCAGAGCCGGTGCGATCCGGCGCCGGCGCCGGACGGGCAGGGACGTGGTCATACGAGGTCCACCCTCTCGTCGGGCACGAGGCGGCGCTGGATCCAGGTGATCAGCAGGATGATCAGGAGCAGGACCACGGCGGCGGCCGACGCAAGGCCCGTCTTGTTGAACTGGAAGGCGAGCTTCACGGTCTGGATGACGAAGGTCGACGTCCCGGTCGCGCCGCCGGTCATGATGTAGGGGATCTCGAACACCGACAGGGACCCGGAGATCGCCAGGATGACGCTGAGGCTGAGGATCGGCCGGATGCTCGGGGCGATGAGATGGCGGAACTGCTGCCACCGGGTGGCACCGTCCAGCTCCGCCGCTTCGTACAGTTCGGCGGGGATCGACTGGATCGCGCCCAGGAACAGTACGAAGTTGAGTCCGGCGTAGCGCCACACGGACACTCCGGCCAGTGAGGTGTTGGCCGACGCCGGGTCCCCCAGCCACGCGTGGTCGGAGCCGGCGCCGAACCAGGACAGCACCGAGTCCAGCGTGCCGCCGTCCTGGAAGAAGTAGAGGAAGACGAACCCGATGGCGACGCCGTTGATGAGGTAGGGGAAGAACAGGATTCCCTTGAAGAGGTTCCGGAAGCGCAGGTCGAAGCTGAGGACGGTCGCGAAGTAGAGGGCGACCACGATCTGCACGGCGGAGGCCGCGAGGTAGTAGAAGCTGACGAAGAACACCCGGAACAGCTCGGGCCGGGTGAAGATCTGCCGGTAGTTGTCGATGCCGGTGACGCTCCGGTCCGGGCTGACGCCGTCCCAGTCGGTGAAGCTGTAGAAGATCATGTTGCCCACGGGCACGTAGGTGAACGTGATCAGCAGGACCAGGGGGACCGCGAGGAAGAGCCACGGGGTGAGGCGGCGGAGCAGGGGCCCGCCGCGCCGGCCGCCGCGCGGGGTCGTGGGGCGGCGTGCCGTCCTGCGGGGCGGTGCGGCGGTGCGCGGCACCTTCGCCGGTGCCGTATCGGTCGTCTCGGTCATGACGGGCCTTTCGTCGTCCGCTGATCTGCGACGGGCGGTCGGCCCCGTCCGCCGCTCCGGGCGGGGCCGTGTCGGCTCGGAGCCGGCTGAGGTCAGGAACCGGCGGCTTCGGCGGCCTCGTTCCACCTCTTGTCGAGGTCGGCGAAGAAGGCGTCGAGGGTGCCCTTCTGCGCGCCGCGGGCGACGTCGACCAGCTTCTGGCGGTAGTCCGGCTTGTTCAGGCCTATCTCGGCCGCGTTGTCGATGGAGTTCACGTCACCCGTCGCGGCCTCGGAGCGCTCCAGGAAGGTGACATCGTTGTCAACGAAGTCCTTGAGCGTGCTGGGCATGGGGGCGGACTTCAGTGTGGGAACGGCGCCTTCCTTGGCCGAGAAGCCGGACTTCTCCGTGAACCAGTCGATCCAGGCGCGCGCCGCCGCCTTGTGGTCGGAGTGGATGTTGACCGCCTGCTGGTAGTCGGAGGCGACCACGGCGCAGTACGTCGCGTCCTTCTGTGCCGGGAAGGGCATGTAGCCGATGTCGTCGGGGTCCGTGCCGGCCTTCTCGGCCGCGTCGCGCATCTGCGTGATGGCCCAGGAACCCAGGTGCATGGTGGCGACCCTGCCCTGGGCGATCATGCCCTTGGACGCTTCCCAGTTGGTGGTGCTGGGGTCCTTCTCGGAGAGACCGCCCTCGACGATGTCGTGGAGGAGCGAGTCGATGGTGTTCAGGTCGCCGCCGCGCTTCCACGGGGAGACGGCACCGGCGAGCTTGTCGTTGGCCTTGGCGTCGCAGGTGACCGAGCCGATGTCGTTGCTCCACGCGGTCAGCGGCCAGCCGTCCTTGAAGTTGGTGTAGTAGGGCACCGCGTCCGTTTTCGCCTTGATCGCCTTCAGGTCGGCGGTGAACTGCCCAGGCGTGGTGGGCCAGTCGGTGATGCCGGCCTTCTTCCAGACCGCCTTGTTGTAGAGGAAGCCGTTGGCGGTGCCGAAGCTGGCGATGCCGTAGACCTTGCCGCCGACCTCGGTCTTGTCGCTGAAGCGGTACTTGCCGCCGAGGTGCGCTGCCGTGCCGAGCGGGGCGAAGAACTTCGGGTAGTCGTTCTTGGCGATGACGCCGGGGATCATCAGGACGTCGCCGTAGTCCTCGGTGTTCATCCGGATCTTGACCTCGCCCTCGTAGTCCGTGAGGGCCTCGAACTTCACCTTCACCTTGGGATAGGTCTTGTTGAACTCGGCGGCGTACTTGTCCATCGTCCCGTTCTGGACGAGATCGGTGCGGTGCGTCAGGACCTTGATGGTGCCCGAGGCGTCGGCCGGATCGGCGGGTGCCTTCGCCGTCCCGCCGGAGGCCGCGCCCTGGCCGCTGCATCCCGCGACGGTCAGGATCGTGACGGCCAGAAGCGCTCCCGTGAGCGTCTTCCTGTTCCCCATGTGCCCAGCTCCTTCAGGTTGGCGGCTCAGCTCTGCGGGTGGGATGTCGGCACTATGTCAGCCGTGGGTTAACCGGTAAAGCTCAGATTTCCAGCACGATGCTCAATCGTTACCCGAGTCCATCAACACCCTGTGCCCACATGGGGTGATGACCCTTAATCCGTGCAGGCGCAGGACTAGACCGGTTTATGGACACGGACCGATCTGAGGGTTAGGTTGTCGGCCGTTGTCCATCCACCTGCCTGAGTCAGGCGATTGGAGCCGCACCATGAAGGACGTCACCCCGCTCACCGGGGGCTGGAGCCTGCGCCATGGCGACGAACTGCTGGAGGCCGCGGTGCCCGGCTGCGTCCACACCGATCTGCTGACCGCCGGGGCCATCCCCGATCCGTTCCTCGGCCGCAACGAGACCGACCTCGCCTGGATCGGCCGCCGGGACTGGACCTACACGCACGCGTTGTCGTACGACAGCGCCCACGAGCGGACCGACCTGGTCTTCGACGGCCTGGACACCGCGGCACACATCGCCCTGGCCGGCCGGCCGGTCGGCTCGACCCGCAACATGCACCGCCGCCACCGGTTCGACGTGACGGGGCGCACGGGGGAACTGGAAGTCCGCTTCACATCCGCTTACGACGAGGCCGCGGCGGTTCGGGCGCTCACCGGTGAGCGCCCGAACGTCTATCCCGAACCGTCGCAGTACATCCGCAAGATGGCGTGCAACTTCGGCTGGGACTGGGGGCCCACGCTGGTGACTGCCGGCATCTGGCGCCCGGTGCGGCTGGAGCACTGGTCCACGGCCCGCGTCGCCCGGGTGCGCCCCGTGGTCACGGTGGACGGGGGCAGCGGTCTGGTCGAGGTGCATCTGGAGATCGAGCGGACCGGGCAGGGGCAGGGGCGGACGCTGCGCGTCGAGGCCCGGGTGGCCGGCGCGCACGCCGAGGCCGCCCTCACCGCCGACGAGGCGGTGCTACGGCTGGAGGTGGCCGAACCGGACCTGTGGTGGCCGCGCGGATACGGCGAACAGCCCCTCTACGACCTCCACGTCGCGCTGAGCGACGAGGCGGGCCGCCCGCTCGACACCTGGCAGCGGCGGATCGGCTTCCGCACGGTCCGACTCGACCGCACGGCCGACGAGCACGGCACCGGCTTCACCCTGGTCGTCAACGGAGTGCGCGTCTTCGCGCGCGGGGTCAACTGGATCCCCGACGACGCCTTCCCCTCGCGTATCACTCCCGACCGCTACCGCACCAGGCTCACCCAGGCCGCCGAGGCCCACGTCGACCTGGTGCGGGTGTGGGGCGGCGGCATCTACGAGGACGACGCCTTCTACGACGTCTGCGACGAGCTGGGCCTGATGGTCTGGCAGGACTTCCTCTTCGCCTGCTCGGCCTACCCCGAGGAGCAGCCGCTGCGCGGTGAGGTGGAGGCCGAGGCCCGCGACAACGTTGTCCGACTGATGCCGCACCCCTCGCTCGTGCTGTGGAACGGCAACAACGAGAACTTGTGGGGGTTCCGCGACTGGGACTGGGAGGCCCCGCTCGCCGGCGACTCCTGGGGAGAGGGCTACTACCTGGGCCTCCTCCCCCGGATCGTCGCCGAGCTGGACCCGACCCGCCCCTACGCGGCGGGCAGCCCCTGGTCGGGCTCCTGGGACCACCACCCCAACGACCCCGCCCACGGCACCCACCACTCCTGGGAGGTGTGGAACCGGCAGGACTACAGCGAGTACCGGTCCAATGTGCCCCGCTTCGTGGCCGAGTTCGGCTGGCAGGCACCGCCCGCGCAGACCACCCTCCGGCGCACCCTGCCCGGCGAGCGGCTCGCTCCCGACTCGCCCGGCATGCTCCACCACCAGAAGGCCGATGACGGCAACGGCAAGCTGGACCGCGGCGTCGCCCGTCACTTTCCCCTGCCCGAGGGCGACTTCGACCGCTGGCACTACCTCACCCAGCTCGTGCAGGCCCGGGCGGTGGCGGCCGGCATCGAGCACTGGCGCTCGCACTGGCCCGTCTGCGCCGGCACGGTCGTCTGGCAGCTGAACGACTGCTGGCCCGTCACCTCCTGGGCCGCGATCGACGGCGACGGCCGCCTGAAACCGCTCTACCACGAACTGCGCCGCGTGTACGCCGACCGGCTCCTCACCCTGCAGCCCGTCGCCGAGGGCCTCGTGCTCGCCGCCGTCAACCAGTCCGCCGCTCCCTGGCGCACTGCGGTGACGCTGCGCCGGTGCGGGTCCGACGGGACCCTGATCCGCGAGAGCGTCGTCGACGTGACGGCCGATCCCCGTTCGGTCGCCCGGCTTCCCGTGCACCGGGACCTCGTCCCGGACGAGCAGTCCGCCAAGGAATTCCTGGTGGCCGACGCGGACGGGCTCCGCGCACTGCACTTCCCGGTCCCCGACAAGGACTTCGCCTCCCCCCGGCCCGCGTACGACGTCGACGTGGAGCCCGTGGCCGGGCAGCGGGATAGAGTCGATGTCGTGGTGACCGCCCGTACCCTCGTCCGAGACCTGCTGCTCCAGCCCGACCGGCTCGACCCGGCCGCCGTCTGCGACCGCGGCCCGCAGACCCTGCTGGCCGGTGAGCGCACGCGCATCCGCGTGACCGGGTGCGGCACCGTGGGCATCGAGGACGTCCGGGCCGCCCTTTTCTGCGTGGACACCGTATGAGCAGCCCGGCGGAACGGGTCACCATCAAGGACGTCGCCGCGCGGGCGGGAGTGTCCAAGGGCGCCGTGTCACTCGCCTTCAACCACAAGCCCGGTGTTTCCGCGGCCACGCGTGAGCGGATCTTCGAGGCGGCCAGGGAACTGGGCTGGGCGCCCAGCGCCACCGCGCGCAGCCTGTCCAACCAGCGGGTGGACATCGTCGGGCTGGCCCTGTGCCGGCCGGCACGGCTGCTCGGACTCGAACCCTTCTACATGGAGTTCATCTCCGGCATCGAGAGCATCCTGGCCGAGCGGTCCTGCTCGCTGCTGCTGCGGCTGGTGCGCGACCTGGACGAGGAGATCGCCCTCTACAAGGCCTGGTGGGGTGGCCGGATGATCGCCGGAGCGATCCTGGTCGACCTGCGCGAGGACGATCCCCGGCTGCCCTCACTGCAGGGAACGGGCCTGCCCGCGGTCGCGGTCGGCCACCCCTCCCTGACCGGCCCCTTCCCGGCCGTGTGGACCGACGACGCCTCCGCGGTCGCCGAGGCCGTCCGCTACCTGGCGGCTCTGGGCCACCGCCGGATCGCCCGCGTCGGTGGTCCCGCAGACCTCGGGCACAGCGCCATCCGGGCGCGAGCGTTCGCGGCCACGACGCGGGCCCTCGGGCTGGAGGAGGCGCCGCAGATCGCGACGGGCTTCGACGAGAAGGAGGGCGCCCGCGCCACCCGCTCGCTGCTGCTCGCCGCGGATCGGCCCACCGCCATCGTGTACGACAACGACATCATGGCGGTTGCCGGTGCCGGCGTCGCGGCCGAGATGGGCTTCGCCGTCCCGGACGACCTGTCGCTCATCGCCTGGGACGACTCCCAACTGTGCCGGATCACGCATCCGACGCTGTCGGCGATGAGCCACGACGTGCACCACTTCGGTGCCGAGGTGGCGCGCGTCCTGTTCGACGTGATCAACGGGACGCACAGCGGGGCGCACCAGGCGCCGACGCCCACGCTGACGCCGAGGGGCTCCACGGCCCGGGCGCCGGGGACCGGGTCGTAGGCGTCACGAGCGAGCAGGGCCGCGCCCCCGGAGGGACGTGGCCCTGTGTGAGCACTGCGTATGTCGGCGTGTCAGGTCATCGTGCAGCCGGTGCCGTTGAGGGAGAACGACGCGGGAATTCCGTTGGCTCCCGTGGAGGAACCGTTGAAGCCGAAGGTCACCGTGCCACCGGCCGGAATCGTCGCGTTCCAGGACTCGTTGGCGGCCCGCACCTGGCTGCCCTCCTGGGTGGCCCGGGCATTCCAGGCCGAGTTGATCTTCTGCTGCCCCGGGAAGGCGAAGTCGAGGCGCCAGCCCTGTACGGCGGTCGTGCCGGTGTTGCGGATGGTCACGTCCGCGTTGAACGTGCTGCCCCAGTCGCTGAGCCGGTAGCCGACCGCGCACCTCCCTCCTGAGGAACCGTCACCGGGAGCGGAGGAGAAGACACCGGCCTCGCGTGCGGTCTGCTTGATGCCGTTGGCGCCGTCGAACAGGCGCCGTCCCCAGGCGGTGAGCCGGGAGGCGTCGAAGTCGGCGGCCAGGTCGAGATATTCGACCCCACCGCCGTTGCCGCTCCAGGACCAGCTCAGGTAGCCGACTCCGAGCCGCTGGGCGGCGGCCATGATGGCGTCCTCGTCGGGATCACCGTCCGAGTGCGCGTTGCCGAACTCACCCACCACGATGGGGAGATGTTGTGAAGTAAACCGGTTCAGGTAGTCGTTCACCTCGGTGGCGGTGTCGAAGACGCCGTACATGTGGATCGAGAACACCGTGTTGCGGTCCGGGTCGGCGGTGAAAACCTTTGCGGCGTTGTCCCGCATGGTGAAGGACCAGTCCTGGCCCCAGTTGGGCGCGTCGGCCATGAGGGTGTGATCGAAGCCCGCGCCCCGCATGCGGGCGATCGCGTTCTGGGTGTCCGACGTCCACGCCTGGTAGCCGGAATTGCCGTGGGGTTCGTTGCCCAGATTGAGGATGACGTACTTCTCCTGGCCCTTCAGTACGTCCTGGATGCTCAGCCAGTAGTCCACGGCCCGGGACAGGGAGACCGCCCCGGCCTGCTCTCCGTAGCCGGTGGTGTCGTGCGCCTCCAGCAGGCAGATGAGGCGGTTCTGTTTACACTGGGCAACGACCGCGGCGACGTCCGCCGCGTCGTTCCGGGTCCAGCGGTCGCCCGTGGCGAGGACCACGCGCACCGAGTTGGCGCCCAGCGCCTTGATGTCCTTCAGCGCCTGGGGTGTCCTGGTGGGATACCAGGTGTGGGCATGGTTCACGCCGCGCAGGACGAAGTCCTTGCCGTTCGCCTCCAGCAGGCGGCCGTCACTGACATGGAACCCCGGTTCCGCCCGGGTCTGCGCCCGGGCGACGGTCGGGGTGGCCAGCAGTGAGGCCGCGAGGGCCAGGAGCGCTCCCGCCGCGCCGGCCAGTCTTCTTCTCATTGCCGCTCCTCAGGTCGTCGCTCGCGCATGTGCCGCGGCCTGCGGCGCGTGGGCAATCGCCGCCCCCTCCTACCCGGCCGGCCCGGACCGGCCGGGTCCGGGCCAGTTCGCTCGGTTCGGTTCGGGGAAAGGGAGTGCGCGCGAGCCGGATGGAGTCCCGCTGCCCGGGCATTCGACATTCGGCTCGCACCGGACAGCGGGACGTCAAGTCGCCGAAGAGCGCCACCACTTGAATTCCATCAGCGCGAACAGGGGTGGTGGTGAACGCCTTCGATCGGCGATTGGGAGAGAGGCTAGAAGCAGACGTCCCCAGGGGCAACCATCGGAGCCAAACCGGTTAAGTTTAGTAGGAGTTCAGTGCGGATGGAATGGCGGAGTGGCTCGGAATGGTGTTTCCGCGTCCGAAATACTTGCCCTCGCGTGCGCCGGTGGGGCGACGGAGCGTGCTCACCCTCGGCCGGGATTCCTCCACCGGGGTGGAGGAATCGAACCGATGGGAGGATCTCGACCCGAGGAGGGACCTCGGCCCCAAGCACGACGCCGGCCCGGCGGAGGGACCTCACCCCGGCGGAAGCAGGTCCCGGCCTCTAACGGGTCGCGTCCGCGGCCGTCCCGTCAGCGGAGCAAGCGAACGGGTCGGATCACCGCGTGGGCGCCTCCAGGACCAGGCGGATCTCCGTCACCTCATATCCCGCGCGGTCGAAGGCGGCGGCCATCGGAGCGTTGACGGTGTCCGTCGTGGCGGTGATGCGGTCCGCGCCCTGGCTCGCGTGGAAGTCGGTGATCTCGGCGAGGATCTCGTCGATGAGTCCCTGGCCGCGCTGCTCGGGGACGATCCCCAGGTAGCCGACGTTCCGGTGGTACGGCGTCGCGGAGGGGACGGCGAGGCCGGCGAGGGTGCCGTCCGGAAGGTGGGCGAGGCGCCACCAGGACCGCTCTCCGGGGCAGTCGAGGTAGAACGCCACGTCCTCGCGGGCCAGTTGCTCGGCGTCCATGGAGCGGAGTTCGTTCTGCGTATGGAGATCCAGGCTGCCGGAAGACACCTTCATGAAGGCGTCGAGGAACTCCTCGTCCGCCCCCTCCCGGAAGACCAACTTCCCCGCGGACGAGGGGAGGCCGGCAGCGGGGGTCCACTCGTAGCGCAGACGCTCGATCTCGTTGGTCAGCCCGGAGTCGCGCGCCGCCTGCCGGCGCCAGGCCACCGCCTCCACCAGAGCCGGACTGTTCCGCCAGTCACCGGGCAGCGAGATGTTGTATACCGGGGACGCGCCGAAGGCGGCATGGCCGGCGGCGAGCAGTTCGGAGGCCAGGGCGGCGGGGTCGGCCGCGCCGGAGCGCACCTGGAGGCAGTCGAGGGCGATCGGCCGGGCGCTGTCGGCACGGCCCCACCACAGGGCGCGGGCCAGTATCTCCCCGTGCTCGTCCTCGGCGAACCAGGTCCACTCGGGGCGGAACTGGTTGCGCGCGAGTTCTTCCCGGATCCTGTCCGAGGTCAGCCCGGGGACCGGCCCCTCGATCGGGTAGGCGACGGCGCGGTTCAGGTCTACGGGGTCTGCGGTGGCAGCGCGGAAGATCATCCGGTCATGATCACAGCCCGGGGCACCGCGAACCACGCCTTTTCCGCGGTGAACCGCGACGGGGACGTGTCGGGGTTTCCGGTGGCGGGTGGCGGGAGTTCGGGCCGGAGACGGGCGGGGCCTCGGCGGCCCTAGGATGCGGCCGTGGCTCGATTCGACGAGGTCAAGGCCTCCTTCTGGGGCGACAGCCCCTACGGAATCCAGGCGCCGTTGACCGATGACGGGGTCCGGGAGGCAGAGGCCGAGCTCGGTGTGCGCCTGCCGTCCGTCCTCCTGGAGATCCTGCGCGTACAGAACGGCGGCCGGGTGGCCGTTCGTTGGAGCGCGTTCCCGACCGAAGTGCCGACGTCCTGGGACGAGGGCCATGTCCCGCTGGACACCGTGATGGGGATCGGTCGCCGGGAGAACCAGCCGTCGCTGCTGGACACGCCGTACCTGCTGCAGGAATGGGGGCTCCCCTCTCTGCTCGTCCTGCTCTCCGGCGACGGGCACTGCTGGATCGCACTCGACTACCGGCTCTGCCGCCGGCAAGGAGAGCCTTCGGTGACGTGGTTCGACACCGACCGGAACACCGAGCTGCCGTTGGCTCCGGACCTGAGAACCTTCGTCGAACGGCTCACTTCCGCCGAGAACTTCGATACCCGCAGTACGGACGGTACGCACGAGCCGTCGTGACCTCGGCGCGCTCCTACTCCCCCCGGCGCCGCCCTCCGGGCCGTTTCTCTTGTTTTTTGGTTACGGCACAACCATCCGGATGTCTTGCAGGTCACATCTGGCAGGAGCAACCGACTCCTTCGGCTACATACAGTCACAAGGGGGAAATATGCGATTCACCCGTTCCGCTCTGGGCGCGGCCGCCTTAGCGGCTCTGTCCCTGGGGGCAACGACCGCTCTGGCGGCACCGGCCTCCGCCGCACCCAACACCACTCCGCAGAAGGTGTGCGGAAGCGGCTACAAGACCGTGAACTCGGCACCCGTCGGCTCGCTCGGCACCGTCTATCTGACGTACAACTCCAGCAACGGCAAGAACTGCGTCGCCACCATCCGCAACAACCCGGGCACCGCCGTGGACATGTCCGCGTGGGTCTACATTCCCGCGACGGACGCGTACGACGACGACTACGGGCGGTACACCTCGTACGCTGGACCGACCTACGTCTACGGCAAGGGCTTCTGCGTGGACTGGGGCGGCCAGATCAGCAACGTGTACGTCCAGGTGACCGGTTCCAACTGCGCCGCCCTCAAGGAGCACCGGGCGACCTTCACCCGCTGACCCGCCTCCGCAACCCGGCTCGCCCCGACGGAATACGCGCGGTTCCGTCGGGGCGGGCACGTGTGTCCGAGTGCCGTCAGGACACGCTCCCGCCCGCACGTCCACGAGGCGTGACGCCCCGCCGGACAGTACGGTGCTGTCCGGGTGCCCGACGACGCCGGCACCCGGCCCGGACGAGTGCGTGGTGAGGAGCCCGGATGGCCGGAAAGAAGGCGGCGGGGCTGCCCCGCAAGGCCTACGAGAAGGAACTGCTGCGCCTGCAGACCGAGTTGGTGAAACTTCAGGAGTGGGTCCGCGCGCAGGACATCAGGCTGGTCGTCGTCTTCGAGGGCCGGGACGCGGCGGGCAAGGGCGGCACCATCAAGCGCGTCGCCGAGCACCTCAATCCCCGCGTGGCACGGATCGCCGCCCTGCCGAAGCCGACCGAGCGGGAACGCAGCCAGTGGTATTTCCAGCGGTACGTGCAGCATCTGCCGGCCGCCGGCGAGATCGTGCTGTTCGACCGGAGCTGGTACAACCGGGCCGGTGTCGAGCACGTGATGGGTTTCTGCACCAAGGAGGAGCACCAGCGCTTCCTCCACCAGTGCCCGATCTTCGAGCGGATGCTGATCGAGGACGGAATCCTGCTCCGCAAGTACTGGTTCTCGGTGAGCGACGCGGTCCAGCAGGAGCGCTTCCGGCGCCGCCTGGAGGATCCGCTGCGCCGCTGGAAACTCTCCCCGATGGATCTGGAGTCGATCACCCGGTGGGAGGCGTACTCCCGCGCCAAGGACGAGATGCTGGTGCACACCGACATCCCGGAAGCACCGTGGTACGTGGTGGAGAGCGACGACAAGCGCCGGGCGCGGCTCAACACGATCGCGCATCTGCTGGACTCCGTACCGTACCGGGAGGTCCCTCCGCCGGTGCTGGAGCTGCCGCCGCGCCCTGCCTCGACGGGCTACGAGCGCCCACCGCGCGACCTGCAGACGTACGTCCCCGATCACACGGCGGGACTGTGACGCGTCGGCGCCCTCTCCTGCCTCCACCGTGAGCGGCGGGCGGTGTGCCCGCGGGGCCGTGCGTCAGTCGTGCGCGACGACGGCGACCGGGACCGGGGCGTGGTGCAGGAGTGCGTGGGTGACCGGTCCGACCTGGGCCACGACCGGACCGCGGTGGATGCGCCGGCCGACCACCACGAGCGAGGCGGTGCGGGCGGCGTCGACGAGGTGACACGCGGGGTTGCCGGTGCGGGAGAGCTCGACGACCTCGACGGCCGGATACCTCGCGCGCCAGGCGAGCAGTGCCCGGGTGAGCTCGGCGGCCTTCTCCCGGGCCGTCTCGTCGTGGCGTTCGACGCCGTCGGCCACGCCGTAGACGTAGAAGGGCGGCAGGTTCCAGCTGTGCACCACGTGCAGGGCCGTGTCCCGGCGAGCGGCCTCCTCGAAGGCGAAGGCGATCACGGTGCCGTCCGGGCTGTCGAGGTCCAGGCCCAGCACGACGGGGCGGAACGCGGTGGCGGCGGACGGGATATCGGTCGCGTCCGGTGCGTGTTCGTCGGATGCCTGCTCGTGGGCGCGGACGAGGACCACGGGCACCTCGACATGGGCGATCACGGCCATGCTCACGGAACCCACCAGGAAGCCGCCCAGGCCGCTCAGGCCCCGCGACCCGAGGACCAGCAGGGCAGCGTCCTTCGCCGCGTTCACCAGGACCTGGGCGGGCTGGCCGGGGATCCGCTCCTGGGTGACGGCGACGCCCGGGTGCCGCAGGCGCAGGCCTTCGGCGGCGTCCCGGGGAAGCCGGTCCGCCCGGTACCGGCGTGTCCCGGCCCGGAGCAGCGGTGACCCCACGGTCACGGGCTCCCGTGCCACCGGCGCCGCCACCCGCTCCTGTACGTGGATCAACCTCAGGGGCAGGCCGTGCAGCTCGGCCTCACGAGCCGCCCACTCGGCGGCGGCACGGCCCTCGGACGAACCGTCCAGACCCGCCATGATGTCGCGTCGCATACGGACCGCCTCCTGTGTCCGCTCCCTGCTTCCAGGGTCACGGGGAAAGCGGTCACGCGACAGGGGCCGCAGGTCCCGTCTCCCCGCCGGTCGGCCCATGGGTGCCGGCGACCGGCCCGCCCACCCCTCGGCGTGGCACGCACGGTCGCTGTCGCATGACCGCACCGGGGACCCGTACGGCGTGCTGGTGGGGGCGTGTGATGCTGGCGTCATGAGCGATCACCGCGAGGTTGCCTTCCTCCACTGGCCGGGCCCCACTCCTTCGGTGGCGGACGGGCTCGCGGAGTTGCTCACGGCCTACCACCTGCGGACCGAGGCCGAGAAGGGCGAGCCCGTCGAGGACGTACGGGGGCTGCCGGACCGCTATCGCGCGGAGATCGCCGATCCGCGGAGCGCGTTCGCCGGCGCCGCTGTGCTCGTGGCCGTCAGCGGTGACACCCCCGTCGGCTGCGTCGCGGTGACCTCCCCCGTCGGCGGTGGGGCGGAGATCAAGCGGCTCTGGACGGACCCGGGCCACCGGGGCCGGGGGATCGCGTCCGGCCTGCTCCGCGCCGCGCTCGCGCACGCCGCGCGGAGCGGCGCGGACATCGTCAGGCTGTCGGTGTGGAACTGGCGTACCGAGGCCGTCGCCTTGTACGAACGGTTCGGATTCACGGTCACCGACTCATGGGACGAACGGCACCGGCTGGTGTGCATGGAGCGCGCCGTGCGAGCGGCTGACCGGTGACCTCCCGGCCCGGCGGGCCACGGGGACGGGCGGGTGGCCGGCCGGGTCGCTGTTCGGCCGCACGCCGGCCGCACTCGCCGCAGGCCGGGCGGACGGTGACCGCCGGCGCAGCCGGGGTTCGCTGACCGGCGAAAGTGGTCGTTCCGTCTCCGAGCCCCGGTCGCAGCGACAGCGCACGGCACGGCACAGTCCCAGCGGGCCTCCGGGTGCCGTCCACCGTCAGCTTGCGGTGGAGGTTCGGCAGCACATCCGTTCCGCCGACACCGCTCTCCCCCACACCCGTCGGGGCGTGGACGCGGCCGCCATCATGTCCTGCGCCCGGACGGTTCCGGCGGGCGCGCGGCCGCCGGCCGTGGCAGTGAGGCCGTTCCGGGTTCAGAGTGGGAGATACGGCCGTCCGGGCCGCGTCGCAACGGGGTGCCGCGCGGGCCACCGGTCCGCACCGTCGCGCCGGCCGCCCCGACCGTCCCCGGCGACAAGGGCCGACCGGCCCCCGGGCCGGGACACCCGGGTCCTGCCCGCCGTGCGAACAGCAGTCCGAGACTGGAGCAGCACCGTCAGAGGCGTTCGGAGGCACTCGAAGGCCCCCGGTACGGCCGGCCCGTCCTCGCGACGTGACGCCGCCCGTCCGTCGACTTCCCGCGGAAGGAAGAGCAGCCGCCATGACCCGTTACGTGTACGAGTTCTCCGAAGGCGGCCGCGACCTGGCCGAGCTGCTCGGCGGCAAGGGCGCCAACCTGGCAGAGATGACGCGGATGCGCCTGCCGGTGCCGCCGGGATTCACGGTGACCACCGAGGCGTGCCGGGTCTACCTGCGGACGGGTGCCGAACCCGAGGGGCTGAGCCGCGAGGTCTCCGAGCATCTGACCCTGCTGGAGCGGGCCGCCGGCCGACGGCTGGGGCAGGCCGACGATCCGCTGCTGCTCTCCGTCCGCTCGGGAGCCCGGTTCTCCATGCCCGGCATGATGGAGACGATCCTCGACGTCGGTCTCAACGACGACTCCGTGGTCGGTCTGGCCAAGACCTCCGGGAACGAGCGCTTCGCCTGGGATTCCTACCGCCGCCTCGTGCAGATGTTCGGCAGCACGGTGATGGGCGTGGACAGCGCCCTGTTCGAGGACCTCATGGCCGGGCTGAAGGAATCGCGGGGCGCCCCCGACGACCTGCACCTGGACGCGCACGACCTCGCCCGGCTGGTCGAGGACTACAAGAGCCTGATCAGGCGGGAGACCGGCGACTGGTTCCCGCAGTCCCCCGCCGAGCAGCTGAGCCGCGCGATCCGTGCCGTCTTCGCCTCCTGGAACGGCGCCCGCGCCCGCCTGTACCGTCGCCGCGAGCACATCCCCGACGACCTGGGCACCGCGGTCACCGTGCAGACGATGGTCTTCGGAAACCTGGGCTCCGACTCCGGCAGCGGTGTCGCGTTCACCCGTGACCCCGCCACCGGTCGGCCCGGCCTGTACGGCGACTACCTGCCGAACGCCCAGGGCGAGGACGTCGTCGCGGGCATCCGCAACACCGTCCCGCTGGACGAGCTGGGACGTCTCGACCGGGCCGCTTTCGACCGGCTGCGCGCTCACATGCGGACGTTGGAACAGCACTACCGGGACCTGTGCGACATCGAGTTCACCATCGAACGGGGCACCCTGTGGATGCTGCAGACCCGGGTCGGCAAGCGCACCGCCGAAGCGGCGTTCGCCATCGCGGCGGAGCTGGTCGACGAGGGGCTCATCGGCTCCGAGGAGGCCCTGGGCCGGGTGAACGGCGAGGGTCTGGCCCGTCTGATGTTCCCCCGCTTCGACACCGCCGACGCCGGTCCCGCGCTCGCCCACGGCATCCCCGCCTCGCCGGGCGCCGCGGTCGGAGCCGCCGTCTTCGACTCCGCGGAGGCGGTCCGCCGGGCCGCGGCCGGCGAGCAGGTCGTCCTCGTACGGCAGGAGACCACCCCCGACGACCTGCCCGGCATGGTGGCCGCGCAGGCCGTCCTCACCAGCCGCGGAGGCAAGACCAGCCATGCGGCCGTGGTGGCCCGCGGGATGGGGAAGGTGTGCGTCTGCGGTGCCGAGGAGCTGGTGGTGGACACCGCGGCCCGACGCTTCACCACTCGGGGCGGCACCACCGTGGAGGAGGGCTCGGTCCTCTCCGTGGACGGCTCCCGGGGCACCGTGCACCTGGGTGCGATGCCGCTCGTCGACTCGTCCGTGATGCGCTATTTCGAGACCGGTGACCGCACGGAGGGCCTGGTCGATGCCGTGGCCCGCGCCATGGACCGGGCCGACGGCGTACGGCGGCTCGGGGTCCGGGCGAACGCCGACACCCCCGAGGACGCCGCGCGCGCCCGCCGGTTCGGGGCCGAGGGCATCGGGCTGTGCCGCACGGAGCACATGTTTCTGGGAGACCGCAGGCAACTGGTCGAGGCGATGATCCTCGCCCGCACCGACAGCGAGCGCGAGCATGCGCTGGCCGCCCTGCTCCCCCTGCAGCGCCGGGACTTCGTCGGCATCCTGGAGGCGATGGACGGCCTGCCCGTCACCATCCGCCTCCTGGACCCGCCGCTGCACGAGTTCCTTCCCGACCGCACCGAACTGGCCGTGCGTGTCGCGGCCGCCGAGGCGCACGGCGATCCGGCGGACGCGCACGACGGCGAGCTGCTCGACGCCGTCAACCGCATGCACGAGGAGAACCCGATGCTCGGCCTGCGCGGTGTCCGCCTCGGCCTGGTGGCACCCGGGCTGGTCGCCATGCAGGTGCGGGCCGTCGGTGAGGCGGTCGTGGAGCGCAGGCGGGCGGGCGGCGACCCGCAGGCGGAGATCATGGTGCCGCTGATCGACACGGTCGAGGAACTCCGGCTCGTGCGCGAGGAGGTGGCGCAGGTCCTCGCCGACGTCTCCCGGTCCTCCGGCGTGAACGTCGACTGCCCCGTCGGCACGATGATCGAGCTGCCCCGAGCCGCGCTGACGGCGGGCAGCATCGCGAGGGAGGCGGACTTCTTCTCCTTCGGCACGAACGACCTGACCCAGACCACCTGGGGGTTCTCCCGTGACGACGTGGAGGCGGCGTTCTTCTCCGCCTACCTCGACAAGGGCATCTTCAGCGTGTCCCCGTTCGAGACGATCGACCGTGAGGGTGTGGGCCGCCTGGTGCGGATCGCCGTCGAGGAGGGGCGGGCGGCGCGCCCCGGCCTGAAGATCGGCGTCTGCGGTGAGCACGGCGGCGACCCCGAGTCGGTGCACTTCTTCCACTCCGCGGGCCTCGACTACGTCTCCTGCTCGCCGTTCCGGGTTCCGGTCGCACGACTGGAGGCGGGGCGGGCCGCGCTCTCCGACACCGAGGAGAGCACCGGCGGGTGACCCGGCGACGGGTCCGCGTCACCCGCCCGGGGCGACGGTGAAGAGATCACCGTCGCCCCGGGCGCAGCGGGGCTCGACGCCGGGTCGAGTACGGAAGGAGATCCGGTGGCCGGGCAGTCGGTTCAGGCGCTCGCGTGGCGGCCCGCGGCCAGCCCCCGTCCGCCGGCGTGGCGGCCGCTCGTGCGCGCGCCCGCAGTGCCCCGGCGCCACAACCACAGGGACGTCACGGACAGCAGTCCGGCGAAGACCGCCAGGAAGAGCACGGACACCCACATCTGCCGACTCCCGGGATGCTCCAGGCCCAACCAGATCGCCGACGCCGCCCAGAGGAGGACGCTCGCCGCATAGAACATGCGGATCCGGCGCAGCTGACGCACCGCCCGCGCGGGGATGGGGTGATCGTTCGTCGATGCCATGCGCCCCGTGTACCCACAAACGCGTCACCCATCGGGCCGATCGAGACGCATCGCGAAAAAGGCGGCCACCAGGCCAACTCCGCGACCGATCAAGGCCGGAGAGGGCGGCACCGTCCCCTCATCGGGGCTGATCGCCTCGTCCCTCGAAGTCACGCCGCACCGCCGCGCCCTGGTCCTCGACCAGGCCCGTGTCCTCGGGCAGCTGCAGAACGGCACCGCAGTGTTTGCACAGCCTTCCGTCCTCGGCCGGCGTCCCGCATGCCTTGCAGAACCGGTTGACCTGCTCGCTCTCGTTCTCTCGCGTCACGACACATCCTCCTGGGTGTGGAAACCGTGCAGTCCGCCGGTTACCCCTCCCGCTCACGGTGATTCCCGGCCGAGCGCGACTCGGGCGTCCCCGCGGACGGGACGGCGGCGTCGCCCGGGCCGGAATGCGGCAGGCCGCCGGGACCCGGCGGAGAGGCGAGACGAATTCCCTGTTCAGGGACGCACAGCGGGGGGAGCCGGAGCTGCCGCCGGTGGAAAACAGGTTCCGCCCACGGTGATGCAGCCCCCCTGGTCCGGCAACCGGGTTCTCGGACAATCGCGCCCCCCGGTGGCGGAATCCCTTCTTCCTCCAGTGCCGCTCCAGGTCGCCCTGTTGAAGTCGGCAGCGCCGCGTCTCTCCCCCCACGGTCCCGACGCGGACCGCCCGACCAGGGAGAAGTCATGCCCACCAGACGCTCAGTCCTTCACGCGGCCCTCGCCACGGCCGCTTCCGGCGCGCTCACCGGGGCCGCCCTCACTCCCCTGCTGACGCACCGCCGCGACCAGCCGGCGACCGTCCCGGCCGCCGAGGCCGCCGCGCTCGCCATACAGAAGTTCGCCCTCCCCATGCCGATCCCGGCGACCCTCACCCCGTACTCCACGACCGACGGCGTCGACCGCTACCGGATCACGATGCGCCCCGCCAAGGCCCAGATCCTGCCCGGCATCCAGACCGACGTCCTCACCTACGACGGCCACTTCCCCGGGCCCGTCATCCGGGCCCGCTCCGGTCGCCCCGTCAAGATCCTGCAGACCAACCAGACCGACATGGGCACCTCCGTGCACCTGCACGGCGCGTCCGTCCCGCCCGGCGAGGACGGCTCCCCCATGAGTCCCATCAACCCCGGCACGTCGCGCTGGTACACGTACCCGAACAAGCAGCCGCACGCGTCGCTCTGGTTCCACGACCACGTCCACCACATGGAGTCGGAGCACGTCTACCGCGGGCTCGCCGGGACGTACCTCCTCACCGACGCCACCGAGCAGGCGCTCCCCCTGCCGGCGGGCCAGTACGACGTGCCGGTCGCCCTGCGGGACGCCCACCTCGACGACAGCGGCCAACTCGCCTACAAGATGCTCGACTTCCCGAGCCGCACGACGCTCCTGGCCAACGGTGTGGCCTATCCCTATTTCCAGGTCGCCGCGCGCAAGTACCGCATACGCCTGCTGAACTCCTCCAACCTGCGTTTCTTCAAGCTGCGCCTGGCCGACGGCGGCGAGATGATCCAGATCGGCTCGGACGGCGGACTGCTCCCCGGCCCGAGCCCCACCACGAGCATCTCGCTCTCCCCCGCCGAGCGCGCCGACGTCGTCATCGACTTCTCCCGCTACCCCGTCGGCACCCAGATCGTGCTGGAGAACACGCTCCTCAACGGCGCGAGCGCCGACCTCGTGGGCCAGGTCCTGCGCTTCGACGTGGTCCGCACCGCCGACGACCCGAGCAGCGTCCCCTCCGTGCTGCGCACCCTGCCGCCGCTGCCCACGCCGACCGTGCAGCGCAATGTCGTCCTGCAGCTGGAGGAGACCGGCCTGCCCGACGCCAAGGGCTTCATCAACGGCAAGGTGTACGACCCCGAGCGCATCGACACCTCGATCCGCCACGGCGCCAGTGAGGTCTGGACGGTCACCAACCCCAACCGCTTCTCCCCGCACAACCTGCACCTGCACCTCGTCCAGTTCCGCATCATCGAACGGAACGGGCAGCCGCCGGCGCCCGGTGAGGCGGGCCTCAAGGACACCGTCGCCGTCATGCCCGGCGAAACCGTCAAGCTCCAGGCGACCTTCGACACCTACCGGGGCGTGTACCTCTACCACTGCCACCTGCTCGACCACTCGGCCATGGGCATGATGGCCCAGTACAAGGTCTCCTGAGTCCGCCCCGCAGCCACCGCCGAGCTCCTCGGCGGTGAGACGCCCGAGGGCGGGCGGCGGTGACGCCGCCCGCCCCGAGCCGGTCACCGCCCCAGAGCCGCCACACCGGCCGCGGCGAACTTCTCGTCCAGGTCGCCCGACGGCGCACCCGCGACGCCGACCCCGGCGACCGGGGCACCCTTCACGGCGACGGGCGTACCGCCGGCCAGGAACAGCGTGCCCGGGATGTCCTTCAGGTTCGGCGTCTGCGCCAGGCGCTCGGAGAGCTTCGAGGTGGGCGCGTTCCAGGAAACGGCCGTGTACGCCTTGCGCTGCGCCGAGTCGTAGGACTGCGGGCCCGCGCCGTCTCCGCGGAGGGTGACGATGGTGTTCCCGTTGCGGTCGACGACGGCGACGGTGACCTTCTGGTTCTCCTTCTCCGCGGCGTCGAGCGCGGCCTGTGCCGCCTTGGCCGCCGCGTCCACCGAGAGGTGGCTGGACGTGACGGTGCCGCTGCTCCGCACGTCCGCCGCGGGAGCCGCGCCGGTGGCGGCGGGCGCCGCTGCGTTCGCGGCCACCGTGCCGAACGTACCGGCGGCGACGGCGGCGATCACGGCGCTGCCGGCGGCGACGCGGGCACGGCGGGAGAGCTTCTTCATGGGATCGACTCCTGGTTCGGGAGGGCGGTTCGTTTCTTCCGCTCTCCAGGCTGCTGCCGCACCGGGGCCCGCGCGGTCGGCGCTTCGGCTGGTCGCCGCCAGCCGGCCGGTCGACGCCCGGGTCAGCCGATCGGATGACCCCGGGGTGGCCCGAGCCGCCGACAATGGGAGTGTTTGGGCAGGCCGGAGCGGTGAGGGAGGGGGACGTGGTGGGCACGGACACGGGCCAGGCGGACACCGGGGCCGCGAGCGCGCCGCACGGTGCGGGCGCGCGCACGGACGAACGGTACGCCGCGGACACCCGTCGCCTCGGAGCCGTGATGCACGGGGCGTTCTTCCTCCTGCTGGGCGGCGCGCTCGCGCGGTTCCTGCTCCGCCACCCCGGCGACGCCCGCACGCCGTGGATCGTCGCCCTCTCCGTCCTGCTGGCGGTTCTCTACGCACTGCCGTCGTCCGAGGCGGTACGCCGGCACCGGGAAGCGTTCGCCGGGCCCTCGGACCCGTTCGGCGCGGACGCGCGGCCCACGGCGCTCCGGATCGTCCGGCTGGCCGTGGTCGTCGGGGTCTGGATGGTCCTCGTCGTGCTCGCGCCCAGCTTCGCCTGGTGTGCGGTGCCGCTCTTCTACACCGGTCTGCGGGTGCTGCCCGCCCGGGCCGCCCTCGCCCTGGTCGTCGTGCTCACGGTGTTCGTGGTGGCCGCGCAGCTCCGCCTGGCCGACGGTTTCGACCCGAACCTGCTGCTCGCCCCGCCGGCCGTCGCCGCGATCGCGACCGCCGTCTTCCTCAGGATGGAACGCCAGACGGTGCGCCAGCGGGCTCTCATCGACGATCTGATCCGTACCCGCCGCGACCTGGCCGCCTCGGAACGCCGCGCGGGCACGCTCGCCGAACGGCAGCGGCTGTCCATGGAGATCCACGACACGCTCGCCCAGGGGCTGTCGAGCCAGCAGATGCTGCTCCAGGCGGCCGACCGCATCTGGGAGTCCGATCCGGCGAAGGCGCGCAGGCATGTGCGGACCGCCGAATCCGTCACCGAGTACAACCTCGACGAGGCCCGGCGCTTCGTGCACGATCTGGCCCCGGCCGACCTGGCCCGCGGCGGCGACCTCGGCCAGGCTCTGCGCGCCCTGGCCGCACGCGGGTCCGGCGAGCACCTCACCGTCCACGTCCGGGTCGACGAGGGCGATGCCGACCGCGGGCTCCGGCTTCCGGAGCGGGTCCGCTCCGCCCTGCTGCGGATCGCCCAGGGGGCGCTGGCCAACGTACGGGAGCACTCCGGTGCGCGGACGGCCACGCTCACCCTCACGCTGCTGCACGACCAGGTCGTCCTCGACGTCGCCGACGACGGCCGGGGGTTCGATCCCGCGGACCTGCCCGCCGCCGCGTCCGGCGTGCGGGGCCACGGGATGGCCGCGATGCGGGCCCGGGTCCGGCAGCTCGGCGGCACCCTGACCATCGAGTCGGCGCCGGGTGAAGGCGCCGTCCTGACCGCCGCGATCCCTCTGGAGCCCTCCCGATGACCGATGCGCCCGGCACATCCGGCCCCGTCCGCATCCTGCTGTGCGACGACCACGTCGTCGTCCGCGCCGGACTGCTCGCCCTGCTCGACAGCACCCCCGACATCGAGGTCGTCGGGGAGGCGGGCACCGGGGAGGAGGCACTCGCCCTGAGCGCGAAGCTCCGCCCCGACGTGGTGCTGATGGACCTCCAGCTCGGGAGCGGTATCGACGGGGTGGAGACCACCCGCCGCCTCGCCGCGACGCCCGGTGACGGCCCGCGCGTCCTCGTCCTCACGACGTACGACACCGACGCGGACATCACCCGCGCCATCGAGGCGGGAGCGACGGGCTATCTGCTCAAGGCCGAGCGGCCCGAGGAACTGTTCGCGGCGATCCACGCGGCCGCCGAGGGCCGTACGGCGCTGTCGGCACCCGTCGCCGGCCGTGTCATGGCCAACATGCGCAGCCCTCGGCCGGCGCTCACCGACCGCGAGCGGGACATCCTCGCGCAGCTTGCGCAGGGCCTCGGCAACCGTGAGATCGCGAAGGCCCTCTTCATCAGCGAGGCGACCGTGAAGACCCACCTCGGGCGGATCTACGCCAAGCTCGCGGTCGACACCCGGGCCGGTGCGGTGGCCGTCGCGAAGGAGCAGCGGCTGCTGCCCTGAAGCGATGCAGCACCCGTGGGAGGGTCCGCGTCCGCGGTCGCGGTCCCGCGGAGCAGCGGCCACACCCTGACCGCCACTGCTGCGACCGTCGTCTCAAGGCGCCGGGACACCTGAGATCCGGCCAGGATGCTGTACGACAGGAGCGACCCATGTCCGTCACCACCGTCACCCATCTGAACTTCCGCGGCGCCGCCCGCGAGGCACTCACCTTCTACCGGTCGGCGTTCGGCGGGGAGCTGGCCCTCGTCACGTACGAGGACGCCGGGAACGTCCAGGACCCGGCCGACACGGGCCGGGTGATGTGGGGCCAGGTCGCCGCCGGCAACGGCTTCCGCGTGATGGCCTACGACGTGCCCGCCCGCATGCCCTGGGACCGGGGCGAGAACGCGTTCTTCGTCTCCCTCCGCAGCGAGACGACGGACGAGGCCACCACGTACTGGAAGAAGCTGTCCGACGGCGCGACCGTCCTGCATCCGCTCTCACCGGCCCCGTGGGCACCCCTGTACGGGATGCTCACGGACCGGTTCGGCGTGACCTGGGTCGTGGACGTCGTGAGCGAGTACGACGGCTCCTGAGGATCCGACCGGGTCTAGACCCGGTCGGCGGCGATCAGCAGGTACTGGAAGCTGCCGTTGCGGTAGGCGTCCAGGAAGGTGTCCTCGATGCCGGTGACCAGGTGGTCGGCCTGCCCGCGCAGCTCCCAGTACGGAATCGTGGCCGCCGTCAGGTCCTCGACGTGCACGGGTACGAGCCGGTGGCGTGCCATGGCGCGGAAGTACTCGGAGCGCGGGTGGATGTCGCAGATGTAGTGGGCGTTGATGAGGGACACCTCGCGGGAGGCCCGGCCGTACGTGTCGTTGTAGCAGCCGGTGATCACCACATAGCGTCCGCCGCGGCGCAGCAGCCGGGCGTGCTCGGCGAACAGCAGGTCGAGTTCGACGTACATGGTGGACTCGTTGTTCCACGAGGCGGCGTAGGCGCCGGAGGGGAGTCCGGTGTCGAGCATGTTGCGGTGGTGGTAGCGCACCTTGCCGTCGATGCCTCGTTTGCGGGCCTGTTCGTTGGCGAACTCGGCCTGCTTCGCGGAGAGGGTGACGCCGTCGGTGTGGCAGCCGTGCCGCAGGTGTGCGACCACACTGCCGCCGCCGCGCCCGCAACCGGCGTCGAAGACACGGTCGTCGGGGGAAAGGTCGCCGAGGTGGGAGGCGAGGAGTTCGGCCTGGGCGTGTTCCAGCCGGTGCAGTTCATGGGTGATGCGCTCACGTCGCCGGTCCGGGTCGGGCTCGTCCAGCACCGAGACGTCGGCGCCGCCGATGCCGTAGTGGTGGTGGTAGAGGTCGTCGATCCTTCCGAGTTCGAGGTTGACCGGGTTCTCCTCGGCGTTCCAGTAATCCGCGACGCGGCTTTGGTACGTGGACTGGGCCGGCACCGGTGCGGACGTGGCTGCGGTGGGGACGGTGGTCAACGATGACTCCTTGCTGTGGTGCTGGTGTACGGTCCGGACATGCTGCGCCTACCAGTAGTTGGGCAGGCTGTAGCGGTGGCTGTTGGTGGCGTGCCACTCGTGGTTGCCGGAGACCCAGTCGGCGAGGCCGCGGGCGTACCGCTCGACGAGGGGCGAGGCGGCCGACAGTGCGGCGGCCTCCGTCTCGAAGGCGTCCATGATCTGGTTGTGGATCTCGACGCTCCTGAGGTAGGCGGCCTTGAGGCCGCACTGGTCGTTGGCCGCGACCACCTGGGGCAGGTTCAGGTGGTCGGGGTCGCTGGCCAGTTCCTTGGTGTACGAGTACAGGTCGTTGACGATCGTCGTGGCGTTGCAGGCCAGTGCGGTGATCCGCTGGATCTCGGGGCGGGCGTACACCGCTTCGGGCAGTTCGTAGCCGTCGACGGCGTCCACGATGGACAGGCAGGGGCGGAAGTTGTTGAACTGCCGCATCACCAGGTACTCCCAGATGCGCGGCGCGTGCCGGGTCTCCGCCCAGGCGGCCTCGGCGAGATAGCCCAGATGCAGCCGTGCGATGTCGTGCACGAACCTGCTGGTCTGACTGGGCGTGGCCAGGGCCGCGTAGTCCTTCAGCGCCCAGTGGTACGAGCGCAGCGGGCCGTCGGCCTGCACCCCTTGGCGCCACTCCCCCTCCAGTTCGGGGGTGCTGTGGAAGGGGTCGAGGGCGGACTGGGCCATGACGAGCCGGCCGCCGAGGCCGCTGCGTGCGGCGCCTTTGCCCTCGTCCTCCTCGCAGTAGCAGCTGTCGACGATGTTCTCGGCGAGGAGGAGTTTGCCGGCGACGGTGAGGCGTTCGAGGTCGGCGGCCCCGGGGTGCTGCAGTGCCACCGCCCGGCCGAACTGGAACTGGGTGAAGTCGCCCGTCCATTCCGGTGGGAACAGGTCGAGCCCGCGGGCCCAGGCCTCCAGTCTCCGGTCGATCTCCGCGGCCTTGTCCGGGTCCGCGGGGGCGGCGGGCCGGTACTTCAGTCCCGGTACGGCTCCGCCGCGCCGGGTGCGCAGGGTGTGAGCGGTGCGGGGAGGGCCGGGGGGCGTGAACGCGGGGGCTGCGTCCGTGGGCGTGCTCATGGATGCGGTGCTCCACTTGCTTCAGTCGGCGGGGCGGCCGAGCCGGACGTTCTCCAGGACTCCGGCCGCGTCGGGCACGAGGATGGCCAGGGAGTAGTAGGCGGTGACGAGGTACTTGACGAGGGCGGTCCGGTCGACGCCCATGAAGCGGACGTTGAGGCCGGGGTGGAACTCTTCGGGGATGCCGGTCTGGTAGAGGCCGACGACACCCTGGTCGGCCTCACCGGTGCGCAGCGCGATGATGCTGGTGGTGTGCGACGCGGAGGTCGGGATCTTGCCGCACGGGAAGATCGGGATGCCGCGCCAGGCGAGGGCCTTGTGGCCGTTGAAGGTCGTGGAGGCCGGCATGAGGCCGCGCTTGCTGCACTGCCGGAAGAACGCGGCGATCGCCTTGGGCGGGGCGAGGATGAGTCGGGTGTCCCGGCGCATGGACAGCAGTTCGTCCATGTCGTCGGGCGTGGGAGGGCCAGTGGCGGTGCTGATGCGCTGTTCGTGGTCCACGTTGTGGAGGAGCCCGAACTCCCGGTTGTTCACCAGCTCCCATTCCTGGCGTTCGCGCACCGCCTCGATGGTGAGCCGGAGTTGCTCGCGCGTCTGGTCCATCGGGCTGCTGTAGAGGTCGGCGACCCGGGAGTGCACGCGCAGGACGGTCTGGGTGAGGGACAGCTCGTACTCGCGCGGAGCGAGTTCGTAGTCGACGTATCCGCCCGGCAGCGTGGCTTCGCCGACGTGGCCTGCTCGCACCGGCATGTCGGCCTCGCCCGCGCGGTTCGCGGGGCGCTGGCTGTCCGCCGCGTACGCCTCCAGGTGGGCGGCGAGCGAGGGAGCCCGGCCGCCGAGTTCCTCGACCGCCTCCCGTGGCAGTACGAGCAGCACGCCCGCCGTCTCGGCCCGCACCGAACTCGGCCACACCGCTCCGGCCCGCCCCAGGGCCGCGTCGCCCGTGAGGTCTCCGTCCGTGACGACGCCGGTGACCTGCTCGTCGCCGTACGGCCCTTCGGTGAAGCGGGTGAACCGGCCGTGCGCGACGAGGTGCGTCCCGGTGACGGGCTGCCCGGCGCGGGCGACGACCTGGCCGGGCTCGACGGCACGTGCGGTGAACCGGCGGGCCAGCTCGTCGAGGACTGCCGTGTCGCCGTATCCCCGCAGGGCGGCGAGCTCGGTCAGAGTCCGGGGGATCACCCTGATGTCGTCCGCGCCGTTGTGCTCGAAGCGGACACGTCCGGAGCCGGGGTGCAGGCGCAGACGCCGGTTGACGCGGTAGGCGCCGCCCTTGACGTCGACCCACGGCAGCGTCTTCAGCAGCCAGCGCGAGGAGATGGCCCGCATCTGGGGCTCGGATTTCGTCGTGGTCGCCAGTTGGCGCGCCGCCTGTGTGGCGAGGCTCGTGCGCGCCGGCTCCGAGGACGGGTTCGGAGCAGGTTGGTCGGTGGCGGGACCAGTGACGCTGTCCGGTGCTGACACATGCCCTCCGGGAGATGGACGGAAGTGATGCGCCCGGTGGTGAGCGAGGTGTCCGTGCGCAGGAACCAGCGAAACAGGCGGGGCGGCGTGTCAGTAAGGCGCGAAAGAGGGCGGTTTGGCACGAGAGAGGCATAAACACCGGTATGAGGCAGGCGGCGCACAGTGGATCACGTCGCGCGCCGCACCAGTACGCCGGGCCACCGGCTCCCCCGCGCGGAGGACTTCGCGGTGACCCCGCGCAGCCGGCTGGACCGGTCCGCGCTCCCCGCCCGTCCCTGACCGGAACCGGGGTAGGCCGCGGCGGTTCCCCGTCGCCGCGCGAGGGGCGACCCGTGATGTCACAGCGGAGCGGGCTGTCTCGTCCTACGAGGTGCAGGCGAACCTCGATCAAGGAGCAGGACATGAACCTCGCACTGTGGATCACAGCCGGACTGCTGGCCGCGGTGGCTCTGGCCGGCGGCGTCAGCAAGGCGTTCGTGCCAAAGGAGAAGCTGGCCTCAATGCATGGCGGCGGGTGGACGGCGGACAACGGCGTCGCCTTCGTCAAGACACTCGGCGCCCTCGAACTCCTGGCCGCGGCGGGCCTGGTCCTGCCCGCAGTGCTCGGAGTCGCACCGGTCCTCGTACCGGTGACCGCCGCCTGCTGGGTCCTGCTCATGGCCGGCGCCATGATCACCCACGGCCGCCGGGGCGAGTCGGCGTTGGTGCTGCTGAATCTGGTCTATCTCGCGCTCGCGGCGTACGTCGCGTGGGGCCGGTTCGGTCCCGAGTCCTTCGCCGGCTGACCGCACGGGTGCGATCCGAGTGCCGATCCCGAAAGGTGCTGATCATGCGGGTGTTCGTGGCAGGCGGGACGGGGATGCTGGGACGGCGTCTGATACCGCAGCTCGTGGCGCGGGGCCGACGACGGCGGCGACGGCAAGGCGCCGCAGCTGGCCAGGGCCGTGAGCGGTGCCGGGAACGAGGCGAGGCTGCTGGGCTCGGTGTTCCCGCGGGTGGCGCGGATCGAGGTGACGTTCGAGCCCCACGAGGTCAACGGCCGACCGGGCGCGATCTTCCGTGACCGGAACGGCAGGGTCCTCCACACGCTGATGCTCGACGTGCTGGACGGGCGGGTCCAGACCATTCGCTCGGTGATCAACCCCGACAAGCTCGGGCACGTGCGCCCCGTGGCGGACGCCTGGGCGGTCCATGAGGAAGCACGGCGGACACCTCGGCCGGCCCGGTGATGGCGACGCTGGCCGGCAACCACCGCCGCGGGCCGGAAACGTCCGGCGAGCCGGTCCTCAGAAGGGCGCCGACGGTGACGGGGAGGCGTCCTGCAGGTTCGCTCCGGTGTCGGCGTGGCGCCGGGAGTGTCTGGGGCCGCGCCAGTCCAGGCACATGATCGTCGCGTCGTCCTGGAGGTGGCAGTCGTTCGAGGCGACGACCTGGGCGATCATCGTGCGGGCCGCCTCGCGCGGATGCAGGTCGCTGGTGTACTCGATCAGGCTGTGCAGATCCACGCCGCTCGCGCCGCGTTCGAGCATGCCGTCGGTGAGCATCACCAGGCGGTCGCCGGGCTGGATGTCCAGCCGCTGGACCCGGTAGTCGTGCGGGAACTGGAAACCGAACGGCATGTCGACATCGACCGCGAGCTCCTCCACCCTTCCCTGGCGCAGCCGCAGCGGCCAGGGGTGGCCCGCGTTCACGAATTCGGTGCTGCCGTCGAGCAGGCTGATGCGCAGGAGCTGGCCGGTGACGTACTTCTGGCCGCCGTGGTCCAGCATCGCCTGATGCGCCTGGCGGGCCTGTTCGACGAGTCCCGCACCCGCGCGCCTGGCCCGGCGCAGGGCGCCCACGGCCAGCGTGGCGAGCAGCGCGGCGTCGACGTCGTGGCCCATGGCGTCGGTGACGGACAGCTGCACGGTGTCGCGGTCGATCACGTAGTCGAACGTGTCGCCTCCGACGTGGTCGGCCGGCTCCAGGGACCCGGCGACCGTGAACTGTGCGGCCTCGCAGGCGAGGGACGCCGGCAGGAGACGGTGCTGGATCTCGGCCGCCAGGCTCAGCGGGCTGGTGCGGCGGCCCCACTGGTACACGTCGGTGAAGGACCGGTTGGCGATGACGATGTAGGCCAGTGCGTGCGCCGTCTCGTTGATCTCCCGCATCGCCGCGGCGCCGGGCGCGGAGGGGAGGAAGAGTTCCAGGAGCCCTATGGCGTCCCCGCGGTTGGTGACCGGGGCGATGACCCGCACCGTGCGGCGGTCGTCGGCGGCCTCCGTGGCGGACTTCTGGGTCCGGATCACCTCGTCGTACAGGGTGCCGGCCAGGTCGATGCGGCGGGCCGGCTCGTCGGTCTCGACGGTCCCGGCGGCGCCGAGGCGCACCACGGAGCCGCCGGTGAAGTCCGTGATCAGGAAGGACACCATGGTGGCGCCGAGGCTCTGCCGGAGCATCCGGGCGACGACGTCGAGGGATTCCACCGGCGCCGCGGTCTCCGCGGCGGCGAGCATGCCTGCGAGCCCCGTGGAGCGGTCGCGCCGGTCGCCGTCCCGGGACGGTGGGAGCGTTGACGTGGGCGCAAAGCCCGGCGGATGTGCGCTCACCTGAAATCTCCTGTCGTCCGGCCGCCAGGGACCGTCTCCCGCCGGATGGCACTGGCGGCCGGCGGTCCCGGCGGCGATGATGCGACCGGATGCGCACCCGGCAGCAGCAATCCTCACCCCTCTGCCCGGCCGGGCCGTTTTCACTCGACGTGGCCGTCCGGTCGCCCTCGACGGGCGGTCGCCCGAGCAGTCGCGTCGAATGGTCGACGGACCGGCGCCCGTGGCCCCGCCCGGACGTCCGCGCGGGGACGGCGAGAGCCGGCCCGGCGGGCGCCGGACCGGCTCTCGTACGAAGCGTTCCCAGGGGAAGGGTTGCGGTCAGTCCGTGCCGGACTCCATCGCGGCGCGGTCCAGCATCTCCTCGTCGCCGGAGACCTCGCCGCGCGAGGCGATGGCCTCGGCACCGCCCTCGGGCATGGTGCCGATCAGCCCCGTGGCGGCCGCCTGGGCGGCTCCGATGGCGGGGTTGGCGGTGCCGATGAGGCCGAGGCCCGCGTACTGCTCCAGCTTGGCGCGCGAGTCGGCGATGTCGAGGTTGCGCATGGTCAGCTGGCCGATCCGGTCCACGGGCCCGAACGCGGAGTCCTCGGTGCGCTCCATCGACAGCTTGTCCGGGTGGTAGCTGAAGGCCGGGCCGGTGGTGTCGAGGATCGAGTAGTCCTCACCGCGCCGCAGTCGCAGGGTGACCTCGCCGGTGATCGCCGAGCCGACCCAGCGCTGGAGCGACTCCCGGATCATCAGCGCCTGCGGGTCGAGCCAGCGGCCCTCGTACATCAGCCGTCCGAGGCGACGGCCCTCACTGTGGTACTGCGCGAGGGTGTCCTCGTTGTGGATGGCGTTGACCAGGCGCTCGTACGCGGCGTGCAGCAGGGCCATGCCGGGTGCCTCGTAGATGCCGCGGCTCTTGGCCTCGATGATCCGGTTCTCGATCTGGTCCGACATGCCGAGACCGTGGCGGCCGCCGATGGCGTTGGCCTCCATGACCAGGTCCACCGGGGAGGCGAACTCCTTGCCGTTGACCGTCACGGGGCGGCCCTGGTCGAAGCCGATGGTGACGTCCTCGGCGGCGATCTCGACCGTGGGGTCCCAGAACCGCACACCCATGATCGGCTCGACGGTCTCCACGCCCGTGTCGAGGTGTTCCAGGGTCTTGGCCTCGTGCGTCGCGCCCCAGATGTTCGCGTCGGTGGAGTAGGCCTTCTCGGCGCTGTCGCGGTAGGGCAGGTCGTGGGCGAGCAGCCACTCCGACATTTCCTTGCGGCCGCCGAGCTCGGTCACGAAGTCCGCGTCCAGCCAGGGCTTGTAGATCCGCAGGTGCGGGTTGGCGAGCAGTCCGTAGCGGTAGAACCGCTCGATGTCATTGCCCTTGAAGGTCGAGCCGTCGCCCCAGATCTGCACGTCGTCCTCGAGCATCGCCCGCACCAGCAGGGTGCCGGTGACGGCGCGGCCGAGGGGCGTGGTGTTGAAGTACGCGCGGCCGCCCGAGCGGATGTGGAACGCGCCGCAGGTCAGCGCGGCCAGGCCCTCCTCCACCAGCGCCGCCCGGCAGTCGACCAGACGCGCGATCTCGGCGCCGTAGGTCTGCGCACGGTCGGGCACCGAGGCGATGTCGGGCTCGTCGTACTGGCCGATGTCGGCGGTGTACGTGCACGGGACGGCGCCCTTGTCGCGCATCCACGCGACCGCGACCGAGGTGTCGAGGCCGCCCGAGAAGGCGATTCCGACGCGCTCGCCGGCGGGAAGGGAGGTGAGGACCTTAGACATAGGAAGAGTATGCACCCTCACGCATGATCATGCAAAACCGGGAGCCTGCGACGCGGGTCGGCCGACCCCTGGGACTGGGCGGCCCCGTCGGCGGGTACCCGGCGCTCTTGGGGGCGTGAGCGGCACGTCGTGCCGTAGGTGACGGAACGCCGCCCGCACAGCGAAGGAGCGGACATGGGCGGAGAGGCAGCACCGACGCGGGGCAGGCACGCCGCCCGGCTGCGGGCGACCGCTTCCGAGGTGTTCGGCTGGGAGTCCCTCCTGCCCGGGCAGCTCGCGGCGATGGAGTGGGTGCTGGAGGGGAAGGACACCCTCGTGGTCATGCCCACCGGCGCGGGCAAGTCCGCCGTCTACCAGGTCCCCGCGGTGCTGCTGGACGATCCGGTCGTGGTGGTGTCGCCGCTGCTGGCGCTCCAGCGGGACCAGATCGCCGGCCTGCCGGACGGCGGCCGGGCGCCCGGCGCCGTCGCGGTGAACTCCGACCTCTCGGCCACCCGGACGGAGGCGGCCTGGGAGGCCGTGGCCGGGGGCGACGCCCGGCTCCTGTACCTGTCGCCCGAACAACTGGCCCGCGAGGACGTGCTGGAGCGGCTGTCCGGGCTGCGCCCCGCCCTGTTCGTGGTCGACGAGGCGCAGTGCGTGTCGTCCTGGGGCCACGACTTCCGGCCCGACTACCTGCGCCTGGAACAGGCGGCGAAGCGGATCGGGCGGCCGCCGCTGCTCGCGCTGACCGCGACGGCGGCGCCGCCGGTGCGCAACGAGATCGTCCAGCAGCTCGGCATGGACCGGCCCCGGCTGCTGGTGGCGGGCTTCGACCGGCCCAACATCAGGCTGGAGGCACGCCGGTTCCTGGACGACGACGACCGGCGGCGGGCGGTCGTCGAGAGGGCGGCGGGCGAGCCGAAGCCGGGCATCGTCTACGCGGCAACGCGGAAGGACACCGAGTACTTCGCGGGTGAACTGGCCTCCCTCGGGTTCGCCGCCGAGGCCTACCACGCCGGCCTGCGCGCCGCCGAACGCTCCCGCATCCACGACGCGTTCCTGTCCGGGGAGGCCGACGTGGTCGTGGCCACCTCCGCATTCGGCATGGGCATCGACAAGGAGGACGTACGGTTCGTCCTGCACGCCTCCCTGCCCGGTTCCCTGGACGCCTACTACCAGGAAGTGGGCCGCGGCGGGCGGGACGGCGAGCCGGCCCTGGCGGTCCTGCACTACCGGCCGGAGGACACCGGTATGCAGACCTACTTCGCCGTCCGCTCCCCCAGCCGTGACGTCCTCGCCGAGGTGGCCGACGCCGTCCACGACCGCCGTGAGGACCCCGCCGGCGTCGAGGACCTGCGCCAGGAGACAGGCCTGTCCCGCAACCGCGTCACCGCCGCGGTCAACCTGCTGGAGGAGGCCGGTGCCGTCACCACCGGCGAGGGGGGCGAGGTCCGTCCCGCGCCCGCCACGTCCCCGGACGAGGCCGTCGAGCAGGCCGCCGACGCGGCCGAGGCGCATCGCCGTACCGACCGGTCCCGGGTCGACATGGCCCGCTCGTACGCCGAGACGACCGGCTGCCGACGGCGCTTCCTGCTCGGCTACTTCGGCGAGGCGTACGAGGCACCGTGCGGCAACTGCGACGTGTGCGAGGCTCAGGCCCAGGACGGCACCGGCGCGCCCGACGACACCGCGCGGTCCGCGCATCCGGCGGCGGCCGATTACCCGGTGGGCGCCCAGGTGCGACACGGCCGGTGGGGGAACGGAACGGTACTGAGCGAGGACGGGGACCGCATCACCGTACTGTTCGACCAGGCCGGGTACCACACGCTGTCCCTGGACGCGGTGGCCGGCCGCGACGACCTGCTCACGGTGCTCCGACGGCCCGGTGACGAGCGGGCGGCCCGGTGACTCCGTACGCCTGCGCGCTCACCCGGACCTCGTCTCAGCCGCCGGCGATCCGTGCCGAGTCCGGGCCGAACGGCCCTTCGGCGTCCGGCGACCGCACCGGCGTGACGCGCTCGCGGTCGAGCCCGTTCGGCTCCCTGCGTTCGCCCCGGGTCTCGGCGATCGCCAGGTCGACGCAGGCCAACAGGTCCTCCTGATCGGCCACCCGGCGCATGCGGTGGGCCGCGCTGCCCTCCGCCAGGGCCTCTTCGGTGAGCGCGGAGACGGTCTTCCAGTCCCCGTTGGCCTCGAGCTGGGAGCGGACCCGTTCCAGGAGCCCGCGGACCACCTGCGGCGCGGGGGCCTCACGGCGGGTGTCCGGGTCGATCAGGCCGTTCTCCAGACCGGACCTGGCAGCCCGCCAGTCCGCGGCGCGCAGCCACTCGTGCCGTCCCGGGCACGGGGACGCGCCGGGGGCCGACAGCCGCTCCTGGGCCCACATCACCAGGGCGCGGAACAGCCCGGCGACGAGCACCACCGTCTCCGCCCGGGGGCAGGCGTCGCAGATCCGCAGTTCCAGAGTCCGCTGGTGGGCGGAAGGGCGTACGTCGTAATAGATCATCCCCGCGTCGCTGATGACGCCCGAGCCGATGAGTTCGCTCACGGCCGCGTCGTACTCGGCCCCGTCGGCGAAGCAGCCGACCGGGCCCGCGGTCGGCCACCGCTGCCACAGCATCGTGCGCCAGCTCGCGTACCCGGTGTCGACGCCCTGCCAGAACGGGGAACTGGCGGACAGCGCGAGCAGGCCGTGCAGCCACGGCGACACCTCGCACATGACCCGCACGGCCGTGTCCCGGTCGGGAACGTCGACGTGCACCTGGGCGCCGCAGATCAGCTGTTCGTCGGCGACCGCGCGGTATTCGTCGACCATGTGGCGGTAGCGGACACCGGGGGTCGCCGGCACGGCGGACATGCGACGGACCAGCGGAACCGTACCTGCTGCCACCACGGCCAGCCCCTGTGCGGTGGCCGCGGTGTCCAGGCGGCGTCGCGTGGCGGTCAGGTCGGCGTGCAGGTCGTCCAGCGAGGCGTGCACGGCGCTGTTCGTCTCCACGACGGACTGCTTGAGCTCGGTGGTGAAGGTCCCCGTGGGCAGCCGCTCCAGCAGGGTGCCGGCACGCGGAACCAGCAGGCCGGTCTCCACCTCGACGACGTGGAATTCCTCTTCCACTCCGATACGCACGGTCACGGCCCCTCCTGGAGGTGACGGGCGGCGCCGGGCTGCCCGCTCCGCAGATCCGAGCTCCGCCGACTGCACACGGCGGTGGCTTGTGCAAGTCGGAGTGCCCAGGTCGCCGCCTAATATGCGTGACGCCGCGCACGGGGGGCCTGGCACGTCGCGACTCCGTCCGGCTCGCGGACGGAGTCGCGAAGGGTGCCCCACGACAAAGGTCCCGTCGGGGGCGGCACCGACGTGCCGCCCCGACGGGACCTTCCCGGGCGTGCACTCAGGCGCCGACGTACTGCGCGAGGTGCTCCCCGGTGATGGTGGAGCGGGCGGCGACGAGGTCGGCGGGCGTGCCCTCGAAGACGACGCGGCCGCCGTCGTGGCCGGCGCCCGGGCCGAGGTCGATGATCCAGTCGGCGTGCGCCATGACCGCCTGGTGGTGCTCGATGACCACGACCGACTTGCCGGCGTCCACGAGCCGGTCGAGCAGTCCGAGCAGTTGCTCGACGTCGGCGAGGTGAAGGCCGGTGGTGGGCTCGTCGAGGACGTAGATCCCGCCCTTCTCCGACATGTGCGTGGCCAGCTTGAGCCGCTGCCTCTCGCCGCCGGACAGCGTGGTGAGCGGCTGGCCGAGACTCAGGTAGCCGAGGCCGACGTCCGCCAGATGGGTCAGGATCCTGTGCGCGGCCGGGGTGCGCGCGTCGCCCTCGGCGAAGAACGCCCCGGCCTCGGTGACCGGCATCGCCAGGACCTCGGCGATGTTGCGGCCGCCCAGGCGATAGTCCAGGACCGACGCCTGGAACCGCTTGCCCTCGCACTCCTCGCAGGTGGTCGCGATGCCCGCCATCATGGCCAGGTCCGTGTAGATGACCCCGGCACCGTTGCACGTGGGGCAGGCGCCTTCGGAATTGGCGCTGAAGAGCGCGGGCTTGACGCCGTTGGCCTTCGCGAACGCCTTGCGGATCGGGTCGAGCAGACCCGTGTACGTCGCCGGGTTGCTGCGCCGGGAGCCCTTGATCGCTCCCTGGTCCACCGCCACCACGCCGTCCCGTCCGGCGACCGAGCCGTGGATCAGGGAGCTCTTGCCGGAGCCCGCGACCCCGGTGACCACGGTGAGGACGCCGAGCGGGATGTCGACGTCGACGTCACGCAGGTTGTGCGCGCTCGCACCGCGCACCTCCAGCACACCGGTGGCCTTGCGGATGTCGTCCTTGAGCGCGGCCCGGTCGTCGAAGTGGCGGCCGGTGACCGTGCCCCCGGCCCGCAGCCCCTCCACGGACCCCTCGAAGCAGACGGCGCCGCCCCCGGTACCCGCGCCGGGACCGAGGTCGACGACGTGGTCGGCGATCACGATCGTCTCCGGCTTGTGCTCCACGACCAGCACGGTGTTGCCCTTGTCGCGCAGGCGCAGCAGCAGGTCGTTCATCCGCTGGATGTCGTGCGGGTGCAGGCCGATCGTGGGCTCGTCGAAGACGTAGGTGACATCGGTGAGCGAGGAGCCGAGGTGGCGGATCATCTTGACCCGCTGTGCCTCACCGCCCGACAGCGTGCCGGCCGGGCGGTCGAGGGACAGGTAGCCCAGCCCGATCTCGACGAACGAGTCGAGTGTCTGCTGCAGCGTCGCGAGCAGGGGTGCCACGGACGGCTCGTCGACGCCGCGCACCCATTCGGCGAGGTCGCTGATCTGCATGGCGCAGGCCTCGGCGATGTTGACCGTGCCGATCCGCGACGAGCGGGCCGCCTCGCTGAGCCGGGTGCCCTCGCACTCGGGACAGGTGGTGAACGTCATCGCCCGCTCGACGAACGCCCGGATGTGGGGCTGCAGTGCTTCCTTGTCCTTGGCCAGGAACGACTTCTGAATCTTCGGGATCAGACCCTCGTACGTGAGGTTGATGTTGTCGACCTTGATCTTGGTCGGCTCCCGGTACAGGAGGTCGTGCAGTTCCTTCTTGGTGAACTTGCGGATCGGCTTGTCCGGATCGAAGAAGCCGCAGCCCTTGAAGATGCGGCCGTACCAGCCGTCGACGCTGTAGCCGGGGATCGTGAGGGCGCCCTCACTGAGCGACTTGCTGTCGTCGTACAGCTGCGTCAGGTCGAAGTCGGTGACGGTGCCCCGGCCTTCGCAGGCGGGACACATGCCGCCGGTGATGTGGAAGCTGCGCCGCTCCTTCACCTTCTTCCCTGCGCGTTCGAGGGTGACGGCACCCGCGCCGCTGATCGAGGCGACATTGAACGAGAACGCCTGGGGTGAGCCGATGTGGGGCTTGCCGAGCCGGCTGAAGAGGATCCGCAGCATCGCGTTGGCGTCGGTGGCGGTGCCGACCGTGGAGCGGGGGTCGGTGCCCATCCGCTGCTGGTCGACGATGATCGCGGTCGTCAGGCCGTCGAGCACGTCGACGTCGGGGCGTGCCTGGGTGGGCATGAAGCCCTGCACGAACGCGCTGTACGTCTCGTTGATCATCCGCTGGGACTCCGCGGCGATCGTGCCGAAGACCAGCGAGCTCTTGCCGGAGCCCGAGACGCCCGTGAAGACCGTCAGCCGGCGCTTCGGGATCTCGATGGTGACGTCCTTGAGGTTGTTCACGCGCGCGCCGTGCACACGGATCATGTCGTGCGTGTCGGCGGGGTGCGGCGCAGGCGACTGCGTGTCCGTCCTCGTGGCCATGCTTATCGTGTCTCCATCTGTCGGGCGGCGGGGCCGTCTTCGCGGTCCCGCCGGCGTCGCCTGGCTCGTTCGTTCAGCCTTGCACAGTTCGTCCACGTCATCCTGGCGTCGGCGGCTGCGCCCTGCCGGTCACGGTAGGCGCGACCCGGGAGCCGGCGCTTCTCGGATCCTGACCGATCCGGCGCACCGCCTCGCGACGCGGCGTCACGCACCTCACCGTACGTCGCCGCCGCGAGCTCTCCGGGGCGTTCCCCTCCGGCGGGGGTCCCCCGGAGCGGTCGTCGCGGCTGCCGCAACTCGTGCCCGTGCCGGGGCAGTCGCGGCACCTCTCTGTGGTCCGCGCCCACCGGCATGAGAATGTCCTCAGTGAACGCACGCTTCGTCACTTGCGCAGGAGAGCCGGCCGCCGCCGGACCGGGAAGGGTCACGCATGATCATTTTTGGCACCAAGGGATATCTGTACCAGCTGGCGATACTCACTCTGGTGTGTGGCCGGTGCGGGAACCCGTCCGCCCACACGCTTCGCAAGCGGGTCACCAAGTTCACCCTGTTCTTCGTGCCGCTGTTTCCCCTCTCGACGAAGTACCAGACGCAGTGCACCTTCTGCGGCGCGGAACAGAAGGTGACGAAGGAGCAGGCGGCGCAGCTCGAGGCGCAGGCGGCGGGCGCCGCCGGCGGCGGTCAGCCGTACGGACAGCCCCAGCAGCAGCCGTACCAGTCCTGATCGCGGGCGGAAGACGCCGGTGTCCCGGGAGCTGGTCCGCTCCCGGGGCCCCGGGATTTTTCGCCCCCCGCCCCGGGGTGGTTCCCTGGCGGGT
>NZ_JBVHPY010000019.1:104484-207265 GCF_055567695.1 Streptomyces sp. NPDC026417 | reverse complement strand
TCTCTCCCCCCCTTTCTCCCTCTCCCCCCCCCCCCCCCCCCCCTCCCCCCCCCCCCCCCCCCCCCCCCCCCCCCCCCCCCCCCCCCCCCCCCCCCCCCCCCCCCCCCCCCCCCCCGCTCCTGGTTGGGGCGTTCGCGCGGTCAGACCTCGACGACGACCGGGAGGATCATCGGGCGCCGGCGGTAGTTGTCCGAGACCCACTTGCCCAGCGTGCGGCGGATGAGCTGCTGCAGCTGGTGGGGCTCGACGACACCGTCCTGGGCCGAGCGCTCCAGGACCTCCGTGATCTTCGGGACGACGTCCGAGAAGGCGCTGTCCTCGATGCCGGAGCCTCGGGCCTGGATGTGGGGACCGGCGGTGATCTTGCCCGTACTGGAGTCGATCACCATGAACACCGAGATGATGCCCTCGTCGCCGAGGATGCGGCGGTCCTTCAGAGCGGGCTCGCCCACGTCGCCGACCGAGAGCCCGTCGACGTACACGTATCCCGCCTGGACCTTGCCGGAGATCTTGGCCTTGCCGCCGATGAGGTCGACGACGACGCCGTCCTCGGCGATGACGATGCGGTCGTGCGGGACGCCGGTGAGAGCGCCCAGCTCGGCGTTGGCGCGCAGGTGCCGCCACTCCCCGTGGACCGGCATCAGGTTCCGCGGCCGGCAGATGTTGTAGAAGTACAGCAGCTCGCCCGCGGAGGCGTGGCCCGAGACGTGCACCTTGGCGTTGCCCTTGTGGACGACGTTCGCGCCCCAGCGGGTGAGGCCGTTGATGACGCGGTAGACCGCGTTCTCGTTGCCCGGGATGAGCGACGACGCCAGGATCACCGTGTCGCCCTGGACGATGCGGATCTGGTGGTCGCGATTGGCCATGCGGGACAGCGCGGCCATCGGTTCGCCCTGCGAGCCCGTGCAGACGAGCACGACCTCGTGGTCCGGCAGGTCGTCGAGCGTCTTGACGTCGACGACGAGGCCCGGCGGGACCTTCAGGTATCCGAGGTCGCGCGCGATGCCCATGTTGCGGACCATCGACCGGCCGACGAAGGCGACCCGGCGGCCGTACTCGTGGGCCGCGTCCAGGATCTGCTGGATGCGGTGCACGTGGCTGGCGAAGCTCGCCACGATGATCCGCTTGCGGGCGCCTGCGAAGACGGTGCGCAGCACGTTCGAGATGTCCCGCTCGGGCGGGACGAAGCCCGGGACCTCGGCGTTCGTGGAGTCCGAGAGGAGGAGGTCGATGCCCTCCTCGCTCAGACGCGCGAAGGCGTGCAGGTCGGTGAGGCGGCCGTCCAGCGGGAGCTGGTCCATCTTGAAGTCGCCGGTGTGCACGACCATGCCCGCAGGGGTGCGGATGGCCACCGCGAGGGCGTCCGGGATGGAGTGGTTGACCGCGACGAACTCGCAGTCGAAGGGGCCGATGCGCTCGCGATGGCCCTCGGCCACCTCGAGCGTGTACGGGCGGATGCGGTGCTCCTGGAGCTTCGCCTCGATGAGGGCGAGGGTCAGCTTCGAGCCGATCAGCGGGATGTCCGGCTTCTCCCGCAGGAGGAAGGGGACGCCGCCGATGTGGTCCTCGTGGCCGTGGGTGAGGACGATGCCCTCGATGTCGTCGAGGCGGTCCCGGATGGACGTGAAGTCCGGCAGGATCAGGTCGATTCCGGGCTGCTCCTCCTCGGGGAAGAGCACTCCGCAGTCGACGATCAGCAGGCGGCCGCCGTACTCGAAGACGGTCATGTTCCGGCCGATTTCGCCGAGACCGCCGAGCGGGGTGACCCGCAGGCCGCCCTCGGGAAGCTTCGGCGGGGGCGCAAGTTCAGGATGCGGATGACTCAAAAGACTCTCCTCACCACGCGCGCCACGTACCTGGAGGCACGTGGCGCGCGTGACGTTCGTGCAGTAGCAGTTGTCTGTGTGGGGTGCGGGCGGATGGCCCGCGGTCGTGCGTATTCAGTTGTGAAGTCCGTTGTCAGAGATGTACCCCGCCGGCGGCAAGATCGATCTTGAGCTGGTTGGTCTCCTCGGGGGACAGCTCGACCATCGGGGCGCGCAGCGGTCCGGACGGCAGTCCCTGGAGGGCCAGCGCGGCCTTGGTCGTCATGACGCCCTGGGTGCGGAACATGCCCGTGAAGACGGGCAGCAGCTTCTGGTGGATCTCGGTGGCCTTCTGGACCTCGCCCGAGAGGTACGCGTCGAGCAGTTCTCGCAGCTCGGGCGTGACGACGTGACCGACGACGGAGACGAAGCCGACCGCGCCCACGGAGAGCAGCGGCAGGTTCAGCATGTCGTCGCCGGAGTACCAGGCGAGGCCGGAGCGGGCGATGGCCCAGCCGGCGCGGCCGAGGTCGCCCTTGGCGTCCTTGTTGGCGACGATCCGCGGGTGCTCGGCGAGGCGGACGATCGTCTCGGTGTTGATCGGGACGCCGCTGCGGCCGGGGATGTCGTAGAGCATCACGGGCAGCTCGGTCGCGT
This sequence comes from Streptomyces sp. NPDC026417, assembly GCF_055567695.1. Lineage (NCBI taxonomy): Bacteria > Bacillati > Actinomycetota > Actinomycetes > Kitasatosporales > Streptomycetaceae > Streptomyces > Streptomyces sp. NPDC026417. The sequence continues at coordinate 204,803 of NZ_JBVHPY010000019.1, read as the reverse complement.
CGGCGATCGCCGTGAAGTTCCGGTACAGGCCCTCCTGAGGGGGCTTGTTGTAGTACGGCGTGACGGTGAGCAGGCCGTGCGCGCCGGCCTTCTCGGCGTCGCGGGCGAGCTCGATGCTGTGGCGCGTGTCGTTGGTGCCGACGCCCGCGACCACGTGCGCCCGGTCGCCGATCGCCTCGACCACAGCCCGTACGAGCTGGGCTTTCTCCGCGTTGCTCGTGGTCGGTGACTCGCCGGTGGTGCCGTTGATGACGAGGCCGTCGTTGCCTGCGTCCACCAAGTGGGCGGCGAGCCGCTGCGCGCCGTCGAGGTCGAGTGCGCCGTCCGCCGTGAAGGGCGTGACCATGGCGGTGAGGACCCTCCCGAAGGGGGTCTGCGGAGTGGAGGTCGGAGCCATGGGTGACACGCTACTCGCTGCTCAACGCGGGGTCTGCCCTCGGGGGAGGCGACAAGTCGGGACAAATGCGGAGCCCGGCACTGCCTGCTCGGGGGTTCAAGCAGTGCCGGGTCCGTTTGATCAGGCTAGATGAACTTCTAGAAATGCCGCAATACGGACACTTCGACCGGCTGATGCGTACATCTGTGCCGGATGGCGCGCGGAAGCGCGCTACGGCGCGACGCGTCCGTCGGCGTTGATGCCGCGTACGTGAGCGGCATCAGCTTCCCCCACTCCGCCTCCGTCTTCTCGCCGACCATCTCGGTCTCCCGGTGCGGGAAGGACGGGATCTCGACGAGCCGGTACTGGGTGCGGCGGCTCGACGGCGAGGTCGCTGCGCGCCTTTTCCGCCCTCGCGCGGGAATTTCGCCGAAATCGGGCACCTCCGGGGAGGTTCGTACGTCTGTAGGGGTGACAGAGATCCCTTCGAGTCACCAGAGGAGAAGCACCGCCCATGTTCCGTCGGCGCGAGCCCGTCCCGTTCGCCTTCATCGCCGAAGCCGACAAGTTCCGCAGCAACGTCGCTCCCCCGCCCCGGGAGCGCGCCACCGCCGGTCAGATCGCCGGCCGCTGGCTCATCGGCCTCACCGTCGTCGCCGGTCTCGTGGGCTCCCTGCTCATCGGGATGCCCGCGCTCTCCCTCGACCAGTCGGCGCCCACGACGCAGCACTCCGAGGCCTCCGACGGGCGCTGAGCGCTCCGCGGGCCCCGAATGGCGCGGTGGGCACCCCCATGGCCCCCCAAGGGTGGTGAGCGGGGATCCGGCTCGATAACCTCACCGGGCATACCCCATGCGTGGATTGAGTGAGGATCAGTCGTGCCCCTGCCCTTCCTGACGGCGGACCGCGCTTTTGACGAGGCAGCGGACGATCTCGCACTGCCCTTCGACGACCGCGATCAGTGGCGGCGCCCGTACCGGCCCGGGCCGTGGCGGGTCGGCGCCGCGGCGCTCGTCCTGCTGCTCGCCTCGTACGTGCTCTTCGCCGCCGTGCTCATCGCGCTCACCGGGACGATGGCGGGTGCCGCCGTCTGCCTCGGTGCGGCGCTGCTGGTCATACTGTCCGCGCTGCGCCTGCTGCGGATGGGCGTCTGGGTGAGCGCGCACGGACTGCGCCGGGTGAGCTTCCTGCGGACCGCCACCACTGCCTGGGCGCAGGTCGGCGCGGTGCGGACGGTCCAGCAGCCGGTGCGCTGGTTCGGGCTGCCGCGCACGGTGCAGGGGCAGGCGCTGGTCCTGGTGCGCAAGGACCGCACGCCGGACGACCTGGTGCCGCTGCTCACCACGCACGGCGCCGACTTCCTGGCGCGGATGGAGGCCTTCGACCGGGCGGCGGACGCCGTCGAGGTCTGGGCCGACGAGTACCGCCGGGGCTGATCGGCGAACGGCGAAGGGGCCGGTCCGCTCACTGCGGACCGGCCCCTTCGCCGTGTTCCCGGGCCGGCTGTCCGGGCGTACGCCGGGGCCCTCGCTCGTCAGACCTGGACGGACCGGCCCTCGTGCAGGGCGATCGCCCGCTGCATCGCCTTGCGGGCGCGGGGGGTGTCCCGGGCGTCGTGGTAGGCGACCGCGAGCCGGAACCAGCTGCGCCAGTCGTCCGGGGTGTCCTCGGTCTCGGCCTTGCGACGGGCGAAGACCGCGTCGGCCGAGTCGCGGTCGATGCGGCCGCCCGGCGTGCGCTCCAGCTCGTCGACGGGCAGGCCGCCCTCGGCGTCGAGCTCGGCGGCGAGCCGGTTGGCCTTGCGGACGAACTGGGTGTTCTTCCAGAGGAACCAGACGCCGATGACCGGCAGGATCAGCACGGACACACCGAAGGTGACCGTGAGCACCGTGCCGGTCTGGATGAGCAGGACGCCGCGCCAGCCGACCAGCACGAAATAGGCGACCAGGACGGCCGCCGTGATGGCGTAAGTGATCTTCGCGCGCATGTCTCAGCTATCCGCTTCGTGTCGTCGACCGCCGGCTCAGCCGAGGTCCAGGAAGTGTTCCAGGCCGAAGGTGAGGCCCGGGGTCGTCACGACGCGGCGCGCACCGAGGAGGATGCCCGGCATGAAACTGCTGTGGTGCAGCGAGTCGTGGCGGATGGTCAGGGTCTCGCCCTCGCCGCCCAGCAGGACCTCCTGGTGGGCCAGGAGGCCGCGCAGGCGGACCGCGTGTACCGGGACGCCGTCCACGTTCGCTCCGCGGGCGCCGTCCAGGGCGGTCGCCGTGGCGTCCGGCTGCGCGGGGCTGCCGGCGCGCTCGCGGGCGGCGGCGATGAGCTGTGCGGTGCGGGTGGCGGTGCCGCTGGGGGCGTCCACCTTGTTCGGGTGGTGCAGCTCGACGACCTCGACGGACTCGAAGTACGGCGCTGCCGCCTCGGCGAACTTCATCGTCAGGACGGCGCCGATGGAGAAGTTGGGCGCGATGAGCACGCCGGTCTCCGGGGAGCCGGACAGCCAGGTCCTGAGCTGCGCGAGCCGCTCGTCGGTCCAGCCCGTCGTGCCGACCACGGCATGGATGCCGTTGCGTACGCAGAAGTCGAGGTTGTCCATCACCGAGGCCGGTGTGGTCAGCTCGACCGCGACCTGGGCGCCCGCCTCGGTCAGGGTCTGCAGCTCGTCGCCCCGGCCCAGCGCGGCCACCAGCTCCATGTCCTCGGCGGCCTCGACGGCTCGTACCGCCTCGGCCCCGATACGGCCCTTCGCACCGAGGACCGCCACGCGCAGCTTGCTCATTGCTTGGTTCCTTACCTGAGACGGGGGTTACGCGACCGCGTCGTGCAGCCGGGACGCCTGCTTGTCCCGGAGCGGGCCGATGACCGACAGGGAGGGCCGCTGTCCCAGGATCTCGTGGGCGACCGAGCGGACCTCGTCCGGGGTGACCGCCGCTATCCGGGCCAGCATGTCGTCCACGGACATCTGGTCGCCCCAGCACAGCTCGCTCTTGCCGATACGGTTCATCAGCGCGCCGGTGTCCTCGAGTCCCAGGACCGTCGAGCCCTGGAGCTGGCCGACGGCACGGCCGATCTCGTCGTCCGAGAGTCCGTGCTCGGCGACGTGGTCCAGTTCGTCGCGGCAGATCTTCAGCACGTCGTGCACCTGGTTGGGGCGGCAGCCCGCGTACACGCCGAAGAGCCCGCAGTCGGCGAAGCCCGAGGTGTACGAGTACACGCTGTAGGCCAGGCCGCGCTTCTCGCGGACCTCCTGGAAGAGGCGGGAGGACATCCCGCCGCCGAGGGCCGTGTTCAGGACGCCGAGCGCCCAGCGGCGGTCGTCGGTGCGGGCCAGGCCGGGCATGCCGAGGACGACGTGCGCCTGTTCGGTCTTGCGGCCGAGCAGTTCGACGCGGCCGGCCGTGCGGATGGTGCGGCGGCCGTCGCGGGGGGCGACCGGAGCGGCCTCCGGGCCCTTGAGGGCGCCCGCCCTCTCGAAGGCGGCCCGGACCTGGCGTACGACCTTGTTGTGGTCGACGTTGCCCGCGCACGCCACGACGAGGTGGGTCGGGTCGTAGTGCTTGCGGTAGAAGCGGCGGATGCGGTCGGCGCCGAGGGCGTTGACCGTGTCGACGGTGCCGAGGACCGGGCGGCCGAGGGGGGTGTCGCCGAGCATCGTGTGCGCGAACAGGTCGTGCACGCAGTCGCCCGGGTCGTCCTCGGTCATGGCGATCTCTTCGAGGATCACGCCGCGCTCGGCGTCCACGTCGGCCTGCTCGATCAGCGAGCCGGTGAGCATGTCGCACACGACGTCGATGGCGAGCGGCAGGTCGGTGTCGAGCACGCGTGCGTAGTAGCACGTGTACTCCTTCGCCGTGAACGCGTTCATCTCGCCGCCGACCGCGTCGATCGCGGAGGAGATGTCGAGGGCGGACCGACGCCGGGTGCCCTTGAAGAGGAGGTGCTCCAGGTAGTGCGTGGCGCCGTTCAGGGCCGGAGTCTCGTCGCGGGAGCCGACGTGCGCCCAGATGCCGAAGGTGGCGGAGCGGACGGAGGGCAGCGTCTCGGTGACGATGCGCAGGCCGCCCGGGAGGGTGGTCTTACGGACCGTGCCGATGCCGTTCCTGCCCTTGATGAGGGTTTGGGTACGGGCGACGGCCCGCGCCTCCGAGGAGGTGCGGGCCGTCGCCGTGGAGCTGCTCGACGTCACTTGTCGGTGTCGTCCTTCTGGTCGTCGCCCTCTTCGCCCTCGATCACGGGGATGAGGGAGAGCTTTCCGCGGGAGTCGATCTCGGCGATCTCGACCTGGACCTTCTGGCCCACGCCGACGACGTCCTCGACGTTCTCCACGCGCTTGCCGCCGGCGAGCTTGCGGATCTGCGAGATGTGCAGCAGACCGTCCTTGCCCGGGAGCAGCGACACGAACGCACCGAAGGTGGTCGTCTTCACGACCGTGCCCAGGTAGCGCTCGCCGACCTCCGGCATGGTCGGGTTGGCGATGCCGTTGATCGTGGCGCGGGCGGCCTCGGCCTGCGAGCCCTGCGCGGCACCGATGTAGATGGTGCCGTCGTCCTCGATCGTGATGTCGGCGCCGGTGTCCTCCTGGATCTGGTTGATCATCTTGCCCTTGGGGCCGATGACCTCACCGATCTTGTCCACGGGGATCTTGACGGTGATGATCCGCGGGGCGTTGGGGGACATCTCGTCCGGCGTGTCGATCGCTTCCATCATCACGTCGAGGATGTGGAGGCGGGCGTCACGGGCCTGCTTGAGGGCCGCGGCCAGGACGGAGGCGGGGATGCCGTCCAGCTTCGTGTCGAGCTGGAGGGCGGTCACGAACTCCTTGGTGCCGGCGACCTTGAAGTCCATGTCGCCGAAGGCGTCCTCCGCACCGAGGATGTCGGTGAGGGCGACGTAGTGCGTCTCGCCGTTGATCTCCTGGGAGATCAGGCCCATGGCGATACCGGCGACGGGGGCCTTCAGGGGCACACCGGCGTTCAGCAGCGACATGGTGGAGGCGCAGACCGAGCCCATGGACGTCGAGCCGTTGGAACCGAGGGCCTCGGACACCTGACGGATCGCGTAGGGGAACTCCTCGCGCGTCGGCAGCACCGGCACGATCGCGCGCTCGGCGAGCGCGCCGTGGCCGATCTCGCGGCGCTTCGGGGAGCCGACGCGGCCGGTCTCACCGACGGAGTACGGCGGGAAGTTGTAGTTGTGCATGTAGCGCTTGCGGGTCACCGGGGAGAGGGTGTCCAGCTGCTGCTCCATGCGGAGCATGTTGAGGGTGGTGACGCCCAGGATCTGCGTCTCGCCACGCTCGAACAGCGCGGAGCCGTGGACCCGCGGAATGGCCTCGACCTCGGCGGCCAGCGTGCGGATGTCGGTGACACCGCGGCCGTCGATGCGCTTCTTCTCCTTGATGACGCGCTCACGGACCAGGGACTTGGTCAGCGAGCGGTACGCGGCGGAGATCTCCTTCTCGCGGCCCTCGAACTGCGGGAGCAGCTTCTCGGCGGCCAGACCCTTGACGCGGTCCAGCTCGGCCTCGCGCTCCTGCTTGCCCGCGATGGTGAGGGCCTGCGAGAGCTCGCCCTTGACGGCGGCGGTGAGCGCCTCCAGGACGTCGTCCTGGTAGTCGAGGAAGACCGGGAACTCGCCGGTCGGCTTCGCGGCCTTGGCGGCCAGGTCGGCCTGGGCCTTGCAGAGCACCTTGATGAAGGGCTTCGCGGCGTCCAGACCGGCGGCGACGACCTCCTCGGTCGGCGCCTCGGCGCCGCCCGCGACCAGCTGGATCGTCTTGTCGGTGGCCTCGGCCTCCACCATCATGATCGCGACGTCGCCGTCCTCGAGGACGCGACCGGCGACGACCATGTCGAAGACGGCGTCCTCGAGCTCGGTGTGCGTCGGGAACGCGACCCACTGGCCGTTGATCAGCGCGACGCGGACGCCGCCGATCGGACCGGAGAAGGGCAGGCCGGCCAGCTGCGTGGACGCGGACGCGGCGTTGATCGCGACGACGTCGTACAGGTGGTCGGGGTTGAGCGCCATGATCGTCGCGACGACCTGGATCTCGTTGCGCAGGCCCTTCTTGAAGGACGGGCGCAGCGGGCGGTCGATCAGGCGACAGGTGAGGATGGCGTCCTCGGAGGGACGGCCCTCGCGGCGGAAGAAGCTGCCGGGGATCTTGCCGGCGGCGTACATCCGCTCCTCGACGTCCACCGTGAGGGGGAAGAAGTCGAGCTGGTCCTTGGGGTTCTTGGAGGCGGTGGTGGCCGACAGCACCATGGTGTCGTCGTCCAGGTACGCCACGGCGGAGCCGGCGGCCTGCTTGGCCAGGCGGCCCGTCTCGAAACGGATGGTGCGGGTGCCGAAGGAACCGTTGTCGATAACGGCCTCGGCGTAGTGGGTCTCGTTCTCCACTAGCGTTTTCTCCGATACTTTTCGTCTTTCGTCCCACCTGTCCGTGTGACAGGGGGACGGTGGCGGAGAAGCGCTCCGTCTGGTGCGGGCCGGTCTTCGATCGAAGCACCCGGGCTTGCTCACCCGGGGGCCACTACCGAGGACCGGCGGCGGCGCGGTGCGCTTCTCCTCGTTCAGTGTGTGACCTCACCCCGCCCGGTGCGGGGAGGCGCTGTCACGCTGTGTCGTTCGTCCTGCGTCGTGCTACCACACTACAAAGGGGCGGCGACACTCCGCACGTACAGCAAAGGGAGCGGTCCCCTCCTGAGGTGGGAACCGCTCCCTTCACGGCGTCTTACTTGGCGCCCGCCGCACCGCGGCGGATGCCCAGGCGGTCGACCAGCGCACGGAAGCGCTGGATGTCCTTCTTGGCCAGGTACTGCAGCAGGCGGCGGCGCTGGCCGACCAGGATCAGCAGACCACGACGGGAGTGGTGGTCGTGCTTGTGGGTCTTGAGGTGCTCGGTCAGGTCCGAGATCCGGCGGGACAGCATGGCGACCTGGACCTCGGGAGAGCCGGTGTCGCCCTCCTTCTGACCGAACTCGCTGATGAGCTGCTTCTTCGTAGCGGCGTCGAGCGGCACGCGTACTCCTCGTAGTCTTCTGATGGCCACCGAGTGCCCCTGGTCCACTTCTCAGGGGAGCTTCCGTGACTCGGGAGGCGGGGATCCGCTGGGCGCGACCTCCAGAGCACGGGGCTCCGGGGGTGCGTACACAAACGGCCGTCACACAGCGTACCAGCCTGCGAGGACGTGCTCGCCCGGGTCCCGGAAGCACCCCTGCCGGGGAGGGGGCGGCCACTAGGGTGAGCGCTCGGATCGAGTCGTACGTCGGGAAGGGGTCGCTTCGCATGGCCGAGGCAGAGGACAAGGATGTCAGGGCCCGCAAGGAGCGCGAGAAGGACGAGCTCTACGCCCTCGACATCTCGGGCGTCGAGTGGCACGGCGCACCGGGCACCGAGGAGCACGAGGAGCGGGTCGAGATCGCGTACCTGCCCGCGGGGGCCGTGGCCATGCGGTCCTCGCTGGACCCGGACACCGTGCTGCGCTACACGGAGGCGGAGTGGACCGCGTTCGTGCTGGGGGCGCGGGACGGCGAGTTCGACCTGGAGTCGGCGCCGGGCGGCGGAGCGGACGTCGAGCCGGCGCAGTGACCGCCGGACGGGGCACCGCCCGGCGGGCCTGACCGCCGCTTGAGGTGCGGGATGCGGGGGCGGTTCGAGGGGCGGGGTGCGGGTGCGGCGCTCGCAGCCCCGCCCGCACGGACCGGATCGGGTGATGAAGGCGCCGACCCGGTGCCGCCCTGGCCGGTCGAGGCGCCGGGGCACCGTCAGCTGGTCATCGCGCGGGCCGCCGCGTACACGTCGAAGACGGCGAGTGCCAGCGGGACGAGCGTCAGCAGGACGAAGCCCTCGGCGATCTCCAGGAAGCGCCCCCAGAACGGGGTGAGGCCGCCGCGCGGGAGGATCAGGCCCAGGGCGGTGACCAGAGTCGCCGCCGCCGCGATCACCGCGACGAGCCAGATCGTGCGGATGTCCAGGGCCGCACGGTCCCCCTGCAGCGCGTCGAGCATCAGCGACCGCGGCGGATGGAGCGCCAGGCCCAGACCGAGCAGGACGAGCGAGGCGAGCCCCGCGGCGAGGACGGGCGCGACCTGCGCGGTGTAGCGGAAGAGGTGGGCGCGCATCGCCAGCGCGACACCGGTCGCGCAGGCCAGCAGCTGGCCCCAGACGTCGTCGGAGAAACCGAGCACCGCGCAGGCCGCGACGGCGACGAGCGCGCAGCCGCCGACCAGGCCGACGAGGAGTTCGTGACCGCGCCGGGCCTGTGCCTGGATGCGTTCGGCGTCGACCGGCTCGGGCGCCACCGGGTCGGCGCCGTACGCGCTGCGCTGGGTGTTGTCCGGCGCGTCGAAGCCGATCGGCAGCCGGGCGAAGCGCATGGAGAGCCCGGGCAGGAACGCCAGGGCGCCCACGGCGACGGGGGCGCACAGCGCAGCCGTCTCGGTGGGGGTCCAGTGCGCGAGGAGCGCCACGAACACGGCGATCAGACCGATGGCGGAGGCGCCCACGAAGGCCACGAACGGGCCGTCGCCGCGCGGGGAGCACAGGGTGAGCACCACCGAGGCCACCAGTACCGCCGCGCAGCCGAGCAGGAACTGGAGCTTTCCGATGCCCTGGCCGTCGGCGAGGGCCAGCAGCCCGGACCCCGCCACCGCCATGTTCGGCAGGGCGCCGAGCCCGAGCGCGACGGCCGAGGTCCGGTCGTCGTAGACCCGGGCGCGCACGGCGGCGACCACCACCAGCAGGATGCCGGTCACGGCCGCGAGGATGCCCGGCAGGCTGTGCATGTCGTGCCGCGGGTCGGCCGTCCAGGCGACGAAGGCGAGCAGCGTCGGCAGGACCCCGCCGCCCACGAGACCCGCGGCGCGCGTCAGGTCTCCGCTCCACAGGGTGCGTTCACGGGTGACGGCGGAGGCCACCGCCTCGGACACGTCGTCGAAGACCGCGGGCGGCAGTGACTCGGAGAACGGGCGCAGCGTGAGGAGTTCGCCGTCGAGAATGCGCTGGGCGGCGAAGGAACGGGAGCTGTCGAGGACGGTGCCGTCGCGCCGTACGAGGTGGTAGCCGACCGGGGCGCCCTCCGCGGGGCTCTGCCGGGAGAGCCGCAGGATCTCCGGGTAGATGTCGGCGACCGGGATGTCGTCGGGCAGCGCCACGTCGATCCTGCTGTCCGGCGCGACGATGGTGACCCGGCAGAATCCGAGGCCCGTGTCCGCCCCCGAAGGGGCTCCGGGACCGGGACCGCCGGCTCCGGTGGTCGTCGCGGAGGCCGTCATGCTCACCTGCTGCTCCCCCTCAGTGATGGTTCTGGGACTGCGCTGTGAAGGTCCTGCGCCCGTTTCTCCGGTGTCCTCCGCCGATCGCTCGGCGCGGCGCCGGTCCGGGGCCCGTCCGGCCGACCAGCGGGCTCCGCACACCCTCACATGGCGCGAAATGCCCTGATTCTTCGGCCTCGTTCGCGTGTGCTCACGCGAACATCCGGCACCCTACCGCCCACCGGTCCCGCGTGAAGTCAGTAGGATCACGCGGCGGCCTGCGTCCGCCTGACACGGGGCGGCGGGCGGAAGACCCTGGGGCCGGCAAGGGAATTGGTGAGCAGTGAGCCACATCGTCGTGAAGCGGCCGCCGCGGGTGCTGCCGTCCGAGGTGCCCACGGACGAGGTCGTCCTGCAACCGCCGCCCGAGTTGCCGCGGGGGCACCACGAGAGCGTCCTCATGCAGCTGCTGCCGACCCTCGGCATGGGCGGCTCGGTGGTCTTCTTCTTCACCAACGGACAGCCCTTCATGAAGATCATGGGCATGGTGATGATCGCGTCGACGGTGGCCATGTCCATCGCGATGGTGGTCCGCTTCCGACGCGGTTCCCAGGGCCAGCTCGCGGACATGCGCCGCGACTACCTGAGCTATCTGTCGCAGGCCCGGCGCTCGGCCGTCGGCACCGCCAGGAAGCAGCGCGACGCCCAGTACTACCTGCACCCCTCCCCCGAGCAGCTGTGGGCGCTCGTCGCGGAGGGCAGCCGGCTGTGGGAGCGGCGTCCCGGCGACGAGGACTTCGCCCAGGTCCGCATCGGTCTCGGACCGCAGTCCCTCGCCACCCCGCTGCTCACCCCCGAGACCGGCCCCGTGGACCAGCTGGAGCCGCTGACGGCGGGCGCGATGCAGCGGTTCGTCGCCACCCACAGCACGCTGGACGACCTGCCGATGGCCGTCTCACTGCGCGCCTTCTACCACGTGACGGTCAGCGGTGAGCCGGGGTCCGTCCGTGCCTCGGCGCGCGCCCTGACCGCCTCGCTGGCCTCGCTGCACTCCCCCGAGGACCTGGTGATCGTGGTCGCCGCCGGGCGTGCGGCGCTGCCCCACTGGGAGTGGGCCAAGTGGCTGCCGCACGTCCAGGCGCCCGGCGCGGTGGACGGCGCGGGCAGCCGGCGTCTGATCGGCAGCGACACCCGCGAGCTGGAGGACCTGCTCGCCACCCGCCTCACCGGCCGCCCGCGCTTCCACCCGAACGCCGCCCCGCTCGCCGACGAACCGCACATCGTCGTCGTACTCGACGGCCTGTCGCTGCTGCCCGACTCCGTCCTGGCCTCGCCCGAGGGCCTGCAGGGCGTCACCGTCCTGGAAGTCGTGCCGGGCGAACTCACGGGCGCGCAGGGCGACCTCTCCATCGTCGTGCAGCCGCAGGAGCTGCATCTGGAGTCCGGGCACGGCATCGTCTACGAGGGGATTCCCGACACCCTCTCGTACGAGTCCGCCGAGGCACTTGCGCGGCAACTGGCGCCGCTGCGCATGGCGTCGGGCGGCGACGACGACGAACCGCTGCTCGCCAACCTGGAGTTCACCGACCTGCTGAGCCTCGGCGACGCCGCGTCGGTGGACACCAAGCGCACCTGGCGGCCGCGTTCGCTCGCCGAGCGGCTGCGGGTGCCGATCGGGGTCGGCGAGGACGGCCGCCCCGTGATGCTGGACCTCAAGGAGGCCGCACAGGAGGGCATGGGTCCGCACGGTCTGTGCGTCGGCGCGACCGGTTCCGGCAAGTCGGAGCTGCTGCGCACGCTGGTGCTCGGCCTCGCCGTCACCCACTCCTCGGAGACCCTGAACTTCGTCCTCGCGGACTTCAAGGGCGGTGCCACCTTCGCCGGCATGGCGCAGATGCCGCACGTGGCGGCCGTCATCACCAACCTCGCGGACGACCTCACCCTCGTCGACCGCATGGGCGACTCCATCCGCGGCGAGCTCAACCGCCGCCAGGAGATGCTGCGCGACGCGGGCAACTACGCCAACATCCACGACTACGAGAAGGCGCGGGCGGCCGGCGCCCCGCTGCAGCCCATCCCCTCCCTCGTCCTGGTGATCGACGAGTTCAGCGAACTGCTCACCGCGAAGCCGGACTTCATCGAGATGTTCGTGCAGATCGGCCGCATCGGCCGGTCGCTGGGCGTCCACCTGCTGCTGGCCTCGCAGCGCCTGGAGGAGGGCCGGCTGCGCGGCCTGGAGACGTATCTGTCGTACCGGATCGGTCTGCGGACGTTCTCCGCCGCCGAGTCGCGGGCGGCGCTGGGCGTGCCGGACGCGTACGAGCTGCCGAACGTGCCGGGTTCGGGCTTCCTGAAGTTCGGCACGGACGAGATGGTCCGCTTCAAGGCGGCGTACGTCTCCGGGGTGTACCGCTCGGGCGCGGCCCAGTCCGCCGCACTGGGCGGGCCGCTGCCGCTGGACCGGCGGCCGGTGGTGTTCACGGCCGCCGAGGTACCGGTGCAGTACGTGACCGTGCCCCAGCAGCGCCCGGAGGCGTCGCCCGACACGGACGACGCGCTCGCGGACACCGTGCTCGACGTGATCGTGCGCCGGCTGGAGGCGCAGGGGCCGGCCGCGCACCAGGTGTGGCTGCCACCGCTGGACAGCCCGCCGTCGCTGGACGGGTTGCTGCCGGGCCTCACGGCGGTCCGGGGCCGGGGTCTCACCCAGCCCGGGTACGAGGGTGCGGGACGCCTCGTCGTCCCCGTCGGCCTCGTCGACAAACCGTACGAGCAGCGCCGCGACCCGCTGTGGGTCGACTTCTCGGGCGCGGCGGGCCACATGCAGATCGTCGGCGGCCCGCAGTCCGGCAAGTCGACGCTGCTGCGCACGCTGGTCGCCTCGTTCGCCCTGACCCACACCCCGCACGAAGTGCAGTTCTACGGGCTCGACTTCGGCGGTGGCGGCATGTCGGCGATCGCCGGGCTGCCGCACGTCGGCGGCGTCGCGTCCCGGCTCGACCCCGAGCGGGTGCGCCGCACGGTCGCCGAGGTGTACGGCGTCATGACGCGCCGCGAGGAGTACTTCCGCTCGTCCGGCATCTCGTCCATCGCGGAGTTCCGCACCAAGCGTGCCCGCGGCGAGATCTCCGTGACCGAGCAGCCGTGGGGCGACGTCTTCCTCGTCATCGACGGCTGGGGGAACTTCCGCGCGGACTACGAGGGTCTGGAACAGGTCGTCCTCGACATGGCCGCGCGGGGTCTCGGCTACGGCATCCACGTCGTGCTCACCGCGTCCCGGTCGATGGAGGTCCGCTCGAACCTCAAGGACCACCTGATGAACCGCCTGGAGCTGCGGCTCGGCGACACGATGGACTCCGAGCTGGACCGCAAGGTGGCGGCGAACGTCCCCACCGGGGTGCCGGGCCGCGGTCAGTCGCCGCAGAAGCTGCACTTCATGGGCGCCGTGCCGCGGATCGACGGGCTCACCTCGGACTCGGACCTCGCCGATGCCACGGCGGCGCTGACGACCGAGGTCGCCCGTCACTGGGAGGGGCCGGGTGCGCCCGAGGTCAGGCTGCTGCCGCGGGAGTTCCCGGCGGAGCAGCTGCCGCCGGGCGACCGGTTCCCGCGCCGCGGGGTGGCCTTCGCCCTGGACGAGGACAACCTCGAACCGGTCTTCGTCGACTTCGAGCAGGACCCGTTCTTCCTCGTCTTCGGCGAGAGCGAGACGGGCAAGTCGAACCTGCTGCGGCTGCTCATCCAGCAGCTGACCACCCGGTACTCGGGCGACGAGTGCAAGCTGTTCGTCGTGGACAACCGGCGTTCGCTGCTGGACGCCACGCCGTCCTCGCACCTGGCGGAGTACATCCCGATGTCCAACGCCATGGACCACCACATGACCGCCCTGGCGGACCTGATGCAGCGCCGGACGCCCACGGCCGACGTGACGGCGCAGCAGCTGCGGGACCGGAGCTGGTGGCGGGGGCCGACGGTGTACGTGATCGTGGACGACTACGACCTGGTGTCCACGTCGAGCGGGAACCCGCTGGGCGGCCTGACGGAACTGCTCCCCTTCGCCCGCGACGTCGGCGTGCGCTTCATCATCGCCCGCTCGACGGCGGGCGCGGGGCGTGCGGCGTACGAGCCGTTCATGCAGCGGATGAAGGAACTCGGCGCCCAGGGTGTCGTGATGGCCGGCGATCCGGGCGAGGGCGACATCCTCGGCGGGGTCAGGCCACGGCCGATGCCGGTGGGCCGCGGCGTCTTCGTCTCCCGGAAGCGGGGGAAGCCCTTGGTGCAGACGGGGTTGGTGCCGGAGGTTGCTTACTGATGGTGGGCGGCGGCGACGTCACGTCCGCGGAGTGCGTCGCGGTCGCTCGGGATTCTTGGATCAGCTTCGCAGATTGAGCCTGCCGATGGACGGCGGAGCGGTCCCGCCCAGAAGGCGGGTTCGACGGGGACACGGGAAGGGTCGCGCATGGCGTGGGACGAGTGGGAGCAGTTGAAGTCGCGGGCTGCCGAGCGGCAGTCGGACCATATGCAGCTCAACCAGCTGGAGCCGGGCGGAGGCGGTGGCCGGGTCACGGACCCGAGTCAGTACGGCGATCTCACCGTGAACCAGGGTGACCTGGCGAAGATCGGCGAGCATGCCTTCACCCTCTACAACGACCTGTGGAACAAGGGCCGCCGCGCCGTCCCCAGCAGCGACAAGGCCGCCGGTGACCTGACCAAGCAGGGCTTCTCCCTCGGGGGCGGCCTCCAGCACGTCTCCACCCGCTGGGACGAGCAGCTCGCCTCCCTGCGCGACGCGTGCGCCCACATCTCCAACCACATGCACGTCACCAAGAAGCTCCACGCCGGAGACGATCACTACATCCGGCGGCAGATGAGCAGCATCGACGTCCTGGACGAGGGCTTCGACGAACGTGTGGGCGCTCCGGGTGAGAAGAACCCCGCGTACGTCGACAAGGACGACAAGAAAGACAAGAAGGGCGACTGATGGACCTCGACGCGCTCCGCTTCGCCGACTTCAAGCTCCTCGAAGAAGCGGTCACCGACTGGACGACGATGATCGGCGACCTCGACGAGCTCAAGGAATCCGCCGACAAAGGACTCCGCGGCGCCGCCAACAAGGCCAACTGGACCGGCGAGAACGCCACCGTGTCCAAGGAGTTCGTCGGCAAGACCGCCGGCGAGTTCGCGGACGCCCACACCCAGGCGACCTCCATACGGAACATCCTGCGGGACACCCTCGGTGAACTGAAGGCCAGTCAGACCAAGCTCAAGGACTCCATCGAGCGCGGCCTGAAGAAGAACCTCACCGTGACGACCACCGGGGGCGGCGGTTTCACCGTCACGATGAACATCCACCCCGACCGTGCGGCGAAGGGGACGACGGTCCCCGAACACGACGAGCACGACGTCACCGCTCTGCGCGACGAGGTCCAGAAGATCCTCGACGACGCGACGCAGATCGACGACTCCGCCGGCACCGTGCTGCAGGCCCTGGCCGACCAGAGCCGGCTCGGCTTCTCCGATGCGAGCTACACGGACCGGGACTCCGCGGCTGATGCCGTCAAGGAGGCCGACGAGCTGGCCGCGCTCGCGAAGAAGAAGCCGGAGGACCTCAGCGTCGAGGACTTCGACCGGCTCAACGCGGGCCTGAAGAAGTACGCCAACGACGACCTGTTCGCGGAGGAGTTCGCCACGAAGCTCGGGCCGAAGGGCACGCTCGACTTCTGGACCGGGCTCAACGACCCGCACAGCGCCTACGCGGTGGGCAGCAAGCGGGTGGACCAGTACGACGACCTGCAGAAGAACCTGAGCCTCACTCTGGCCAACGCGACGCAGAGCGACACGGCCGACATGACCGAGTGGAAGAGCAAGATGGTCGACCTGGCCGACAAGCCAGTCGGCCGCAGCGGCGGTTTTCCGCTGGGTGCCCAGGTGATGTCCAACTTGATGCGGTGGGGCGACTACGACGACCGCTTCCTGACCGACTACGGCGGCAAGCTGATCGAGACGGAGAAGAAGTTCACGAGCAACGGCCGGCACGGTGCCTGGCAGCGCATGGGCATGGACCCGCTCATCAACCGCACCGGCACGGACTCCGGCTGGGACCCGATGACCGGCTATCTGAAGGCGCTGTCGAACAGCCCCGACGCGGCCACCGAGTTCTTCAACGACGACTTCGTCACCAAGGACGAGGACCACGACTTCACCGAGAAGAAGGACGGCAAGGACGTCAAGAAGTCCCTGTCCAACTTCGACTACCTCTTCAACGAGCGGGACTGGCCCATGGACCAGGACGACAAGGGAGAGGACAGCATCGCGGGCCGCAACAACATGGCGCTGGCCCTGGAGGCGGCGACGACGGGGCATCCGGCGGGTGAACTTCCCACCGCGGACACCCCGGCCCACAACGCGGGCCAGACCAAGCTCTTCGAAGGCATCGTGGCCTCCATTTCGGACGACCCCACGCGCCTCACCGACAAGGGCTACATGTCGGACAGCATGGGCCAGATAGCCTCCGAGTACCTCCCGGACATCAACCGCGCCGCGACCGACGTGGATCCCAACCCGGACAAGAACGACCGGGACGCCCAGGCTGCCTGGGACCGGGTCGAGAAGCTCTACCCCGTCGCGGGCTCGTCCGCCGAGCTGAACCACCGCGACGCCTCGCGCTTCCTCTTCGCCGTCGGCCAGAATCCGGAAGGGTACGCGGCGGTCGAGGTGGGCCAGAAGCAGTACATGGCCAGCTTGATGGACATGCACCTCAACCCGGATCTGCCGGAGGGCCAGCGCCCCAACCACGACCTGGAGCTCACGGTCCGCGACATCGCGCGGCACTCGGGCCAGGTCTCGGGAACGCTCGCCATGGGGCGCAACGAAGCGATCGCCGGCCCTGCCGCGGCGTCGGACGACGACTACGACCACTCGGTGTCCCAGTGGAAGAACGTCATCTCGGGGACGGTCGGTACGGGAGTCGGCGTCGGTACGTCCTTCATCGCCAGCCCCGTCGTAGGTGCCGGCGTCGGTGGTGCCGCCGGCACCGTGACCAGCGTGGTCCTGGAGCAGATGTTCAAGGACGTCGAGGGCAGCGCCAAGGACGAGGCGGGCCCCAAGATGGGCGAGAACTGGGAGAACGGCCAGGACAGCAACATGAAGTACACCCGCAGGGCCGCCTCGGAGGCCGCTCTGGCGCATCACCTGGCGCACCCCGGTGACGTCGCCACCTGGGCGGAGGACGAGTCGTCCAAGGGATTCATGGAGGCCGGGTCCTACATGGACCGGGTGGCCCCGGAACTGGTCACGGACATCTGACCGCGGGCTGCGTCCCATCGACCGTGGGGCGTGGCCCCGCATCGGACCCACGCGCGGCTCACACCAGTGACCCGTCGCCCGAACCGAAGGAAGGCTCTCAGTTGTTTGCTCGACGGGTCGCTCAGGCATCGGCCGTGCTCGCGGCGTTCGGCATGCTCGCCGGCTGCTCGGGGTCCGAGGAGAAGAAGGAGTACGACGTACCCCGGGCGCTGTGCGGTGTCACGGTCGACCAGGACCTGGTCTCGACGTTCCTGCCCGCCGGCAAGAAGCTCGACGTCCAGGAGAAGAACCCGGTGCCCAGCCGGACGCGCTGCCAGGTGAACATCGACGGCAAGGCCGCGTTGACGCTGAGCCGGGAATGGTGGGAGAAGCGGGACGGCATCACCGACGTGGCCGAGGCCCACCCGGAGCTGGAGTCGGCGAAGTCCACACAGGACGGCGTCTTCCTCTACTCGGGCACGGGCGGCGTGGGCAGGGTGCAGCCCTGCAGCAGCCCCGACCAGGCCGGGCACGTCCTGTACACCGCGGTGCAGGCATACGACGAGGAACGACAGGACGCGTCCGCGATGAAGAAGCTGACCGCGGACTACACGAAGGCCGTCGCGGAGTCGGACGCCTGCGCATGAGCTGACGACGTCACGCCGCCCCAGCCGCGACTCCCTCACCATCGGAAAGCCCCCACATCATGCCGGTTCCGACACCTCGTCGCCGCGGCCTCCTCGCCGTCGTCGCCACCACCGCCGTACTGCCGCTCCTTGCCGCCTGCGGCGGAAGCGGGGATGAAGGCGCCGTGACACTGGACGCGAAGCGGACGCGGGAGATACTGCCGGACAAGCAGGCCGTCCCCGACTGGAAGATCGCCGCGGAGCCCGTCGCCCATCCCCTGAAGAAGGCGCTGTCCCTCGGGGTCGCGCGGTGCTACACGCGGGCGTCGTGCGAGGACGTGCGTTTCGCCGGTTCGTCCGTGTTCCAGAGTTCCCGCAAGCCCCGGATCTCCTTCGTGATCACGACCTATCCGGACGCGGACACGGCTGCGTCCGCCTACGACCGGGTCTGGAAGGCGTGGAAGAAGGGGGTCCCGGAGTCCCGGAACGTTGATCTCGGCGAGATCGGCGAGCGCGACGACGCCGTGGCCGGGCTGGGCCCCTCCTTCGACAAGGACTCGAAGAGCGTGATCGCTCAGGTGCGGGTGGGCAGCGCAATCCTGTTGACCATGGGAGAGGCCGCCCCGGGCGTGGGCATGAGCGAGGAGCTGATCGCCGACTTCGCCTCGACGTTCGCGAAGCGCGCCCGCCAGGTTCAGGACGGTGAGGCCGCGTCGGCGAGCATGGCCGGCGGCTGACCCGCGGAGGGCGCTGCCAGGGCCCCCGCCCGTGCTGTCGCTGCGGGGCGTTCAGAAGACGGGCAGGGCGCAGAGGGTGGTGTCGCTTCTGAAGAAGACCCGGTTGCCGTCGGCCGCGATCGAGTGCCATTCGGCGACGGGGAGACGGTACGACCAGACCTGCCAGCCGTCGTCGATGTCCACCGTCAGCACCTCGCTGGTGTCCCGGTCTTCGACCATCCAGACCCCGCTCCCCTGCACGGGCACCGGCGCCGCGCCGGCCGCCGAGGCCCGCGACGTCCATGTGGTGCTGCCGTCGGCGCTGTCGATCCGTTTGGGCCAGTTCCCGGCGACGGCGTAGACGGAGCCGGAGTGGAAGCGGGCCGGGCCCCACTCCACGGAGCGGTCTTGCTCGTCCGTGTCCTCGGCCGTCCAGAGCTCCTTGCCGTCGCCGATCCGGCGGGCCGTGAGTGTCTCGCCGTTGAGATACACCGTGTGGTCCTGCACGAGGGGGATGATGTCGACGGCGTCGAGCCCCTTCGCCTGGTCCCGCAGCTCCCAGACGTGACGGCCGTCGCTCGTGTCCACCGCGAAGACGTGGCCGTCCTTCGTCGCCAGGACGAGCCGCCCGTCCCCGACGGCAGCTCGCGGGAGTATCCGCTTGCGGTACTCGGCCGGGACACGCGCCGTCCAGCGGACCTTCGCGTCCGAGCGGCCCACGCTGCGCAGCCGGCTGTCCTTCGTCACGACGTAGACCGCTTCCTCGTCCGCGGCCACCAGCGATGCCGCGTCTACATCGGCCGTCCACTTCGCCTCGCCGGTGGACGCCACGAACGTTCGCAGCACCCCCTGGGTGTCGACGGCCGCGATCAGGCGGTCGGAGAGCGACAGGTAGCGGCCCTCCGTCGTCACGTCGTACGCCGCCCAGCGGCGCTTCCCGTCCACTACGTTGTGCGCCGCTATGCCGCCTTCCGGTGCCCCGAAAACGACGACGTCCCGAACGGGAAGCGGCGCGGGAGAGTCCAGGGCGACCATGTCGCGCGGGCCCCAGAGCGGCTTCGGTGACTCCCCGACGATGTAGTCGCCGTCGTCCGCCGAGAGCACGCGTGCCGACGGCGTCTTCACGGCTGCGGGGAAGGTGAACGGGTCCTGCTCCGCTTTGTCCTCCGCCTCCTGCGGGAACAGCAGCCAGGCGGCGGTCGCGCCCCCAGCGGTGAGGGCCGCGGTGCCCGCCGCGAACCCCATGAGCGCGCGACGGCGGCTCGGCGCGGGTGCCGTACCCGCCTGGGCCGTGGCCGTCAGCTCCCGGACACGGCGCTCACGTTCCTTGATCTCCTCGGCTACCGCGCCCCGGCGCCACACTCGTCCGGCACCGCGCGTGGCGGAAGCCGCCACGACCAGGCCGGGTGCGGGGCGGGCCGCCGCGTCCTTGCTGAGGCAGGGCGAGACGAGTGAGTGAAGCCCGGCCGACAGCCCCTCCAGCCGAGGCGTGCCGTGCACGACCTCGTACTGCACCGCGGCCACATGCCCGCCGTCGAACGCCCGTCGTCCCGTCGCCGCGTACACGAGGACGGCGCCGAGCGAGAACACGTCGGCGGCGGCGGTGACGCGGTGCCCCAGCACCTGCTCGGGTGCTCCGTAGCCGGGGGTCACAGGGATCTGGCCGGTCGTCGTGAGGGTCAGGCCGTGCTCGGGCCGGGCGATACCGAAGTCGATGACGCGCGGACCCTTCGACGTCAGCACGATGTTCGAGGGCTTGAGGTCGCGGTGGATGAAGCCGGCCGCGTGGATGTCCGCGAGTGTGCGCGCGATCGACACCGCGAGAGCACGTACGGCCGTCTCGTCCAGCGGCCCGTGCGTGCCGACCGCCTCGTCCAGGGTGGGGCCGACCAGGAACTCCGTGGCGATCCACGGGCGTCCGCCCTCGGTCTGCGCTCCGAGCACCGCGGCGACTCCCGCACTGGTCACGGCTCGTGCCGCCTGTGCCTCCCGAACGAAGCGCCGGGCCAGGTCCGTCTCGTGGGCGAGTTCCGGACGCAGCACCTTGACCGCTGCCATGACTCCGGAGCTGTCCCGGCCCACGTACACCTTGCCCATGCCGCCTTCACCGAGGACTCCGAGCAGCCGGTACGGGCCGAGACGCAGCGGATCGCCGATACCGAGAGGTTTCATGGCTGGTTGCTCTCTGCTCGACTCAATGAACTCACCGGAGGGGGAAGGCCGCGAGGAACTTGCCACCGAGGGCGATGGTCACCTCGGCCTGCTCATGGGCGATGAAGCGGTCCCCCGTGGTCTTGTAGGCACGGACGGTGGTGCGGGTGGAGAGGTCGATGGCCCGGAGCGTCGAAGCGCTCTTGACGTAGGCCTGGTCGGACCCGATCACCGGCGGTACGGCGGCATCCGTCTTCACTGCTCCTCCGCTCTTCTCCCGCCACCTCTGCCGTCCGTCGGCGGCACCGAACGCGACCAGGCCGACATCCTTCTCCACCGCGTAGACCACGCCGTCTTTGAGGGCCGGTGGACTGTAACTCCGTCCGGCGTGGCCGGACTTCGAGCTCCACACCTGGCGGCCGTCGCTCAGGCGCAGGGCCTGCAGCGGGCCGCCGACATAGAGGTGCCGGTCATCCGTCGTGAGCGGCACCCGCACGGTGTGCGGTTCGACACCGGCAAGTGGCCTGTCCCACCGCACACTTCCGGTCCGCACATCGCGTACGACGGCCCGCACCTTGCCGTCGTTCGTCTCCTGGAGGGCGACGAGACGGCCGTCGACGATCTTGGCCGCGAGGAAATGCAGGCGGTCGCTCCCGTCGGGGCGCGGGGGCAGTCCGTCGGACCACATCTTCCTTCCCGTGCCGACATCGACAGCGAAGACGGACCAGGACTGGTCGGCGCGGAAGCCGTCCGCGTACTTTCCCTGGCCGGCGGCCAGGCAGAGGATGTCGTCGGCTGTGCACAGCGCCTGGTTCTCGTACAGCACGCCGTTGAACTCCGAGAGCTCGGCGAGGGGTTTGTCCGCCTTGCCGTCGGCCACGTCCACGGATGCGATGACCAGGGGGAACGGCTTCACGCGCCCCCGGTTGCCTTCGGCCCCCTCGGGATCCACGAGCCGGAGGATGCGGTTGCCGTCCGACACCACCTGCGTCGTCTTCTCCATCTGGTCGGAGGACCATCTGACCGACCCCGACTTCGCGTCGACACCACCAAGACCGGAACCGGCCACCAGAGCGACAAGGTCGCCGACGACGAGGGGCTCCGCCGGCAGGATGTCGTTCGGCGGGTCGGCCACCTGGATCTGCCAGAGCGAGTCGAGCTTCTTCTTCGGCAGCGCGCTGTTGCTCGGTCCCGGCGCCGGTTGCGCCGTCGACTCCGGCGGGCGCCGTTCCCGCCACATCCACGCTCCGGTTCCGGCGGCCGCGGCCCCGGCCACGAGGCCCCCGCCGGCCAGCAGCAGTCGGCGCCGGGACACGGCAGCGGGCTGTGCCATCGAGGGCGTCATCTGCTCCTCGGGCGGCGCGGGGAGACGGCGAGGCGCGATCTGCCAGACCTCTGTCGCCCGTCGGGCGATCTCCGCGAGCACCTCGTCCGGCAGGTGGTCGGCGAACTGCCCCGCACCGTCGTGGAGTCGGGCCGCCAGCTCGAAGGTCGAGGGGCGCGCGGCGGCGTCCTTGGCCAGGCACCGGCCGAGGATTTGGGCCAGGTCCGTCGGCACCCCGGCCAGGTCCGGATCGGCGTACCGCACCCGGTAGAGAAGGTCCGCGGGCTGCCCGTGGCCGAAGGGGCCGCGCCCCGTGGCGGCGAACACGAGCACCCCGGCGAGCGCGAACACGTCACCGGCCGGGGTGTGCTCCTGCCCCGTCGCCTGTTCCGGCGACATGAACGCGGGAGTTCCGACGGCCGCCCCCGTTCTGGTGAGCCGGTCGTCGCCGGCCGCCCGGGCGATGCCGAAGTCGATGATCTTCGGGCCGTACGCAGTGAGCATGATGTTGGACGGCTTGAGGTCGCGGTGGACCACGTCGGAGCGGTGCAGCTGGCCGAGCGCCGCGCACAGGGCCGCGCCCACGACGCGGACCGACGCCTCCGGGAGCGGACCGGCCTGCTCGACCGCCACGTCGAGGGGCGGCCCGAGGACGTACTCGGTCGCGAGCCAGGGGGTCTCGGCGGAGTGATCCGCGTCCACCACCTCGGCACCGTGCTGACCTCCGATGACGCGGGCGGCATCGGACTCCAGCCGGAACCGGGTGCGGAACGCGGGGTCCGAGGCGAAGCGGGCGTGCATCGTCTTGATCGCGACGGTTCGCCCTGCCGCGGAGCGCGCCAGATAAACGGTGCCCATGCCACCGCCGCCGAGGCGGGCGATCGGACGGTAGGGGCCGAACGCCTGTGGGTCGTCGTGGGTGAGCGGCAGAGGCATGCGGGTGTCGTCAGTCCTGGCGGTGGGCGGATGCGGAAGGGGCGGGGTGCGGGTGGCGCGGCCGGCTCCGTGCGGATCCGGCGTCCGCCCCGGCCGTCGGGGACGGCAGGGGAACCTCCGCGGCGAGGATGGCCGCCGACTGGTGGGCGAGCGCAGCGATCACGCGGCCGGGCAGCCAGCCGGGAGTGGTGAGCGCGGAGGCACGGCTCGTGAGGGGTGCACCGTCCCCGGTCCCGACGCCGACGGCGGCCGTGGTCGTGGCGGTGGTCGTGGCCGGGAGGAACACGTCGAGGAGTTCGGCCAGTTGGGGTCGGGTGGAGGGGTCCCGGGCGAGGCACCGCCCGATGACGGAGCGCAGGGAATCCGGGAGTTCGTCCCGTTCCGGAACGGTGTGGCCGGTGGCCGCGTAGGCGAGGGTGGCACCCAGCGCGTAGACGTCGCCCAGGGGGCGGGGCCTGCCGCCGGCGGCCTGCTCGGGCGGCAGGCTCCCCGGGTCGAGTCCGGGCAGGCCGGAACGAGGCGTGCCGTCCGGGGCCGCGGTCCTCACGGCGCCGAAGCAGCCGAGACGCGGGCCCTCGGCGGTGAGCAGTACGGCGGCGGGTGACACCCCCGCGTGGACCACGCCCTGTCCGTGCCCGATGGCGAGGGTCTCGGCGAGGGCGGCGCCGATGGCCCGGACGGTGCGCTCGAGGAGCGGGCCGCCGTGCACCGCGAGTGCAGTGGGCAGCGGAAGCGTGGGCACGTAGGAGCGGGCGTGCCAGGGAGGGTCGTCGGGGGCGGCGAGTTCGGTCGGGGGCGCGGACGCCGGACCGAGGAGATAGCGGGAGATCTCGGCCTCCGCCCGGAAGCGCCGGGGGTCCGCCCCCGCCCGCGGGGTGCTGATCAGGAGGGTACGGCCGTCGTCGGCGTCGCGGGCGATGAAGCGACGTTCCGGGACCGGCACGTGGGCCGAGGGGGCGTCCAGCGCGGTGATCACGGTGTAGGGGCCGACGCGGTGTGCGGTTGTCATGGCGTCAGTGACCCGGCATCCCGTCCGGCGCGTTCACGTCTTCTGTCCCCTCGTCCCTCGCACGGCTCGGGGTGGGCGCCTCCCGCGCGCGCCCACCCCGGTGACCTGTGCCCGCCGGCACTACGCGTAGTAGCTGGCGGCCTTCTTGTCGCCGCCCATGTAGTCACCGCCGGCGCGGCCGACGACCTGCGCGATGGAGACGAGGGCCTGGTGGATGTCCCGGGCTTCCTTGTCCCACAGGGTCTGCTGCTGCTTGTACATGTTGTGCGCCTCGCCCTCCCAGCCGGAGGCGACACTGGCGACCATCTTCTTGATCTCTTCCAGGTCCTGCTCGAGCTGCTTGGCCTGGTTGCCGATCTCGGTCGCGGCTGCGTCGAGGGCCCCGTATTTGACTACGAGTTCATCGTGGCTGTTGCCGGCCATACTCACTCCACTCCTTCATGTTGTGCTTCGACGGATCCGGCCTCGGGTGTCCGAGGAGGTACTCGCTCAGAAACCGCTGAGGCTCGACTTCGGGGCTCCGTCGTACACGTTGATGCTGTTGACGGCCTGACGGATGTCGTCCTCGGTGCCGTCCTTGATCTTGCGGGTGGCACTCATGGCCTCGAGGAACTTGGTGAGGATGTTGCCGATGCGCACCAGCGACGTGTTGATCTCGTACTGCTTGGTGTTGAAGGCACCGGCACCGATGCCCTTCCACTGGCCGCTTTCGAGACTGTCGATGGTCCCCTGAAGGCGGTGGACCTGCCCCTTGATGGACTCGAACTTCGTCGCGATGTCCTGCTCGAGCTTGACTACTTGGGCATCTGATAGCCGCTGGCCTTCTGCCATGACTGGGCTTCCTTCCTGGATTGCCGTACGAACGTGCCGGGCGCGCGCGTCTCAGGTCGAGGAGAGCGCGACCCGGCCTGGAAAGTTGGGCCGAGTGGGAGGGGGTACTCAGCCGTTGCGACGCGCACGCAGCACGGCGAAGCCGCCTCCTCCGATCACCGCCGCCGCGGCGACGGCTCCCAGGACCACCCACAGCGTGTTGCCGTCGGACGGCTCCGAGCTTGATCCTGCCGCTGAAGTCCGGCCGCCTGAAGTGCTTTTCGGGGGCTGTGACGAGGCTGGGACGGATGCGGAGGGAGTGGCGTCGGCCTCGCCGGCCGGTGTCTTCTCGTTGGTGATCGGATTGACGTCGGCGGGTCCCGGGTCGCCCTTGCCCTTGAGCAGGTTGGAACCGGGACGGATGAGGCCGTAGCCCAGGTACTTGCTCGGCTGGTTCTTCGGCCAGTCGCGCGCCGCCGTGTCGATCAGGACGCGGAGCACTTGGTTCGCGGTCCAGTCCGGGTGCGCGGACCAGACCAGGGCGGCGGAGGCGGAGGCGATGGCGGAGGCTTGGCTTGTGCCCGTGCTTTTGCAGTAGCTCTGGAAGGTGTTGTCGCACCAGACGGGCACATCCAGGCCGGGAGCCGCCAGGCTGATGTAATCGCCGGACTGCGAGAACTTCCCCACGGCGCCGCTCTTGTCCGCGGCGCCAACTCCTACCACTTCTGGGTAGGCCGCCGGGTAGCCGATGAAGTCGTCGGAGCTGTCGCCGTCATTACCGACGGCAGCAAAGAGCAACTTGCCTTTTCTGGCCGCGTACTTGACAGCAGCCTTCTGAGCGTCATTGGGGTAGTAAGCACCGAAAGACATATTGATGATCTGAGCATCAGAGTCTGCGGCTGCCCGGATCGCCTCCGCGGGCAGGGCCGTACGCTTCCGCTCATCTTTGCCCTGCAATCCAGACAAGGCGACCCGGATCGGAATGATCTTCGCGCCGGGTGCCAGGCCTTGGATGCCCCCTCCGCGGCCGGTACCAGCGATCAGTTCGGCCATGCTCGTGCCGTGTCCCGCGTAATCCTTGGTCGCCCCGTAGGCAACCCCGGGAGGGATGTCCTCGGTCAGGAGTTGCCCTTGCAGCCCAGGCACTGAGGCGTTGACACCGGTGTCAAGGACGGCAACCTTGATGCCTTTGCCTGTGCTGACCTTCCACATCTGCTGCGCGGACATGGCGCCCAAGTGCCACAAATCCGGGGACTTACTGTCTGCGTTGGCAACACCCGTGGACACCGCGACGCATAGGCCGACGGCTGCGGCTGTCGACGCCACCCGCTTCCGCATCCGGCCTCTCAGCGGAATGGCTCCGGTGCCGGGTCGGCTGATTACTGGTTTCATGCGTCTGAAAGTCCCTGCTCGCGCCTGTCGATCGCTCGTCGTGAAGCACCCTTCCCGCCGGACGGGTTGCTCTCCTCGTCTGTCACGCGCTGGTTCGGCTTTGGTGCTGAACCTCGCTTCGTCGCACCTGCGGACCGACTCTGGCCTGACGAGTCACGCACCACGCCCGCGCCTCCCGCGTTGAGTCCTCCGAGCGCACCTCGGGCTTTCGTGGCCTTTCCCTGAGGGGAGCCGACGACTCCGTCGGGATTGGCTGCCGGTCGGCGGACAGAGCGACCCTCGCCACTCGTCGCGTTCGGGTTTCCAATCACTCCGCGTTGCCCGACCCTGGCTCCTGCACCAGCGTTTCGGGCGGCTGCCTGTGTCTCGCCGCCGATGACCGTGCCGCGTGGTACCCGCGGACCGGACCCGCTTGGCGCGACCCCCGTCGGACGACCGCCCACAACTCCGTTGGCCCGCCCGGCGCCCGTCGCGCCGCTGCGGGGGGCGGGATTTGCTCCGCTGGCCCGCGGCGTACCTCCTGCGACGGCCCGCCCCATCAATGAGCGGGCACCTCCCGAGGAACGCCCCCCAGCTGCGCCCTGCCCGGTCGCTGCTGCCCGCCCCATCGCATTGGGAGTGCGGTTCGCGGCGTTCGCGGCTGCGCGTCCAGCGGCACCAGGACTTTGCGCTCGTCCGGCGGCGGTCGGGTTCCCCGAACGTCCAGTAGCAGTCGGGTTGCCCGTTCTCGCTGCGTTCTGACGCGCGCTCCCCTGAGCCTGAGCAGAAGCCCTAGGAATGCCGGATCCACCTAGTGACTTCGATGGACCGGACATTCCCGATTTCACAAACCCTGGGGCAAAGGGCACCGGGGCGCTGGTGGAGGGCGGCGTCGCACCAGTGGCCGACACGGGCGTACTCGTGGTGGGGGCCGTTACTGTTTGCGGCGCGGCGATGCTGTCGATCTCGGTACCGACCTGCGACCCGTTGGGGGACGTAATCGGCTCCCGCAAGTCTGCAACGCCAGAGCGACCTTCGGAGACCAGACCGGTGTGCCCAGGTGTCGACTGTGAGTCACTCGCGGTTCGCCCCGAGAAGGTTCCCGAACCCTCCTGCCAATATCCACCCTCATGAGTGGGCACCGGCTTGGGAACTCCCACATCCGGCATCGTCGAGAACGTGGGCGGTTCGCTTGCCGCCAGGGTCTGTTCCGAGACCGAGTAGAAGGACGCCAGGCGGTTCATCTGGTTGATCGCCTCTTGGCGGTCCTTCTCCACCTTCAGGGCGGCGGCGTAGTCCTTGTTCCCCTCGACCCGTCCCGGGAGGGGGATGTCGTCGACGGTCTTCTTGTCGGCCCTGTCGTCACGGGGCGGCATCGCCTTGCGCACGGACGCCAGACCCGTACCGGCAGCGGTGATCTGGACGCCCGCGACCTCCGCGTAGTCCGCCAGCAGGGTGGAGTCCCTGGCGAGGTTCCTGCCCCAGGTGCGGAAGGCTTCGGCCGCCTCGCCTTCCCATTCGACACGGTCGATGTGCTCGCTGAGCTCCTTGGCCGCGGCGCTGATCGCGTCCCGGGCCTTCCACAGGGCCTCACCGGCGCGTTCGAGCTCCTCGGGCTGCGTGTTCTCGACCAGGTCGATCATCGCGTTGAGGGCATGTCCCTCGAAATTCGTGCTGCCGAAGACGTTCATGCGCGCGAACCCGAAGGCGTCGTGCATGATCTCCGACATGCGGTTGGGCATGTCGGTCGCGCCCACCTGGACATCGGCCGCCTCGTGAACGTCCTTGGGCTGCTCCTTGTCGGTCACGCCGTCCACCCGCCCTCGACCTTTTTCTCGTTGTTGCGCTCCGGCTGGGCGTGGCCGTCCTTGGCTCGCTTGGCCGCCTCGTGCTCGTGGTCCACCTTGGCTTTGATCGCCCAGAACCGACGCCGCAGATCCTCGTCGAGGTTGTCGAACGTGACGTCCGCACCGTGCACCGCGATCCCCATGGCCTCGATCTGCAGACCCAGGGTCTTGGAGAGAGACGTGAGGCGCTCGTGCACCCGGTGGTACTGGATGTAGAGACCGGAAGCCTCGGGGAAGTCACCCGCCCCGCTGAAGGCCTGCTGAGGGATCGTGTGTGCGGCGACCTTGGACGCGCTCGCCGCGGAGCCCTCGAACTCCGTCAGCAGCGTGTCCACGCGCTTCTTGAAGTCCTTGAGCGCTTCCAGGCCCCGCCTGAGCCCGACGGCCCCTCCGACCATGTCCGCAGGAAGCACGCTGCGTCCCCTTCCCCGTTCCCCGTTTGTACAGCCTCCGAGCGGCAGCTGCGGCTCAACCGCCCGCGGCACACTCATTGACCACTGTAGTCACTGTGTAAATCCCGGCCAACTGAACTTTGTGCTGAGTCAGTTACGAAACCGTCGAGACCTCGCCAGGTGTCGGCGCGTGGGTGATCTCAAATATCCAAATAGAGCGTCAAATCGCACATCTCCCGCGTGGTCGAGTGGTGACTCTCACGATCCGTTCGCCGTCACCGCCGATCCGAGTGGATCTTTGCAACTACAAAACCTGCGGGTGCACGGCTCCACGCGGCGTTGACGCGGGTCACCGCACACCACCGCACGAGTCAAGTCACGCAGCCTCCGTCCCTCCAACGAGTCGCGGCAACCGTTCCGCCGTGTCGCTACGCGCCACACGGGCCCTTACCCCTCTCTACGGCCCGGTCGGCGACTTCGATCAACGCTACTCTGCGTCACTGACAATGACCGAGAGTGCATGCGGGAAGAGGTCTGCCGTGGCGTGGGACGAGTGGGAGCGGGCTCGAGGGCGGGTGGCCGGGCAGGGCGATGCCGGGGTGCGGCTGGATCAGCTGCCCGCTCAGCGCAGCGGCACCGGGGGCCGTGGGCCCGACCTGGCGTCCCGTCCGGCGGAGAAGAAGGCCGCCGCGCGGGCCATCGAGGAGCATCTGGAGCCCGACACCCGCAAGAGCGGAACGTGGGCCGACGAGGAGACGGCCGTCGCCGTCAAGGAGTTCGGGGCCCGGGACGGGCACGGATGGGTGACGTCCGGGGCGCTTCGGCAGGCCCAGAAGGCCTGGAGCGAGCAGGTCAAGGCCCTGATGGACAGACTCGGTTCGGAGAAGGACGCCCTGCGGAGCACCTACGCGCTCTTCCAGAAGACGGACGTGACGGTCGGTGCGCAGGTGCGGCGGCCTTCCGGTCTCGACCTCCTCTAGTCGGACCAGACCCTCAACCCCGTTGCTCCACGCACTCGTTGCGTCTCTCGTACCCGTCTCCGTCCTCCTCCCGGGAACCATGCCGACCTACCACGAGATCATGACCACCGACCTCTCGGCCCTCACCACCGCCGCAGAACGCTGGGACGGCATGGCCAAGGAGTTCGAGAAACGCGAGACTCAGTACAAGCGGGACGTGCACGGCATCTCCCTCGGGCACTCCTGGAACGGGTTGAGCGCACAGGCCGCCCACGCTCGTTTCGACATCACTCTCAAGGAGTTCCGGGCCGCACAGACGGAGGCCAGAGCCGTCGCCTCGCTTCTGCGCGATGCCCACGCTCAGTTCGTCGAACTGCGCGGCCAGGTCAAGGCCGTACGCAAGGAGGCCGTCGAGGCGGGGATGCGCGTCTCCGAACGGGGCGTCGTCTCGTACGACGGCCAGGACGAGTCGGCCCGCCAGGGCTCCGGTCACGCACCGAGGGTCTGTACGTCGACGTCCTCCTGGCAGGACAGCCTCGACCGGGCGGTCAGGGCCGTCGGTGACGCCGACCAGGGAGTCGAGATCGCCCTGAAGGCCGTCGTGATCGATTCCGACGTCTCCGACGGCACCTGCAACGGCTTCAACTCCCGCGCGGCGGGCGACATCGAGACGTACGAGGCCGAAGCCGCCGACGCCATCGCCCTGAAGCTCAACAGCGGGCACGAGCTCTCCGGGCGCGACATCGCGGAGTTGCGCCGCACCTTCCGCGACAACGGCGGGGACAAGGCGTTCAGCCGTACGTTCCTCGACGGGCTCGGAGCCGACGGCACGATCAGGATGACGAACCGTCTGAACGACCTCATCCACGTCCGGGGCGGCAAGGACGCCGGCGAGTTCTCCGCGATCGAGTCCGGACTGGCCCGCACGCTCGCCACCGCCACCCGGGACACGACGTCCGAGTGGTACGAGGACTGGCGGGCCGAGATGCGCACCGCCGGTGTCGAGCGGTACGAGACGGACTTCCAGGGCGCCCGTCTCGACAAGGCCCGCGGATACCAGTCGCTCGTCACCCTGATGGAGAAGGGCGACGGATACGCACCCCGTTTCCTCAAGGATCTGGGGGACGACATCGTCAGGGCGGAGCAGAGCAACCCCGACATCTGGGATCTCAAGGGCGAGTACGCCGGCAAGCGGAGCGGCTGGTTCGCGAACGACCCGCTGGACGGGCTGCTCGGCGTGATGAGTCACGACCCGGAGACCGCGGCCTCCTATCTGAACTCGGACGACCGCATGAAGTACCTGATGGAGGAACGGGACTGGAAGGTCGTCGAGACGGAGCAGGACGGCGGTAAGGCCTCGGCCTACCGTGCCGCCCTCGACGGCGACGACCGGGCCGGGTTCGGCGCGGCGCTCCAGGCCGCGACAACCGGGGTCGATCCCTCCGACAAGGGCGCGGAGTTCGTGCCCCACTCCAAGGAGAACAACGCGGTCTTCCGGTCGTCGCTGCGGTATCTGGCCGACAGCGGCGACGACTTCCCGCCCTCACTGCGGGCGCCCGTCGCCGGGATGCTCGCCAATCACGGTGACACCGTGCACGCGGCCGCCAGCAGTGTCGACATGTCGGGATCCCCGCTCAAGCAGGACCAGCTTCTCGAGGTCATGAAGCAGGTCTCCAGGGATCAGGGCGCCTACGGGACCCTGAACCGCGGCATCAACCACGCACTGGTCACCGACATCCACGAACCCGGCCAGCGGGAGCCGGAGGAGTCCCTGCTCCGGGCCGGCCGCACGGTGGGCTTCCTGGAGGAGGCCCGCGCACAGACGGCCTCGGAGCCGAAGACGGCGGAGCTGCCCGGGAAGTGGATGGTGGATCAGGCGATCGGTCATCTACCGGTAGGCAGTGGCGAGCTCCAGGCCGGAGTCGACTACGTCACTGAGCAGTGGCTCGCCGACGAACAACGGCGCTATGACGAAGAGGCCACTGACACACGAGTTGCCAACTTTCAGAACAGAAACCGGCAGCTAACGGCACTGACCAACGAGTGGTGGGGGGTGCATGGGTCGGGTGCAACCGTCCCCTTCACGACTCGCCACACCGTCGATCTGGCAGCGGAGGCCGGCATTTCTCGCGCAGACGGCATTTCAGGAGGCAGGTAGATGGGAAAGCTCTCGCGGAGGCGAAAGAGGATTGTGTCGCTCACTCTCCTGGTGACCAGCTCGTTGGTCTCGTGCGACAGCGAGCTCTCTGACCATGCCGTTCCAGCGAAACTCTGCGGAACTCCGGTCAGCGAGAGGCTCACTAAGCCGCTGCTACAGCCGGACGGCGAGGTCAAGGAGTGGACCAGCGCGGGATTTCGTGCAGCAGGGGAGTCATCTTGGTGTGTTGTATACGTCGGGAAGCAGGACGTGCTGCACTTCAACTTTGCCGCGCACTCGGGGCCTATGAACCCGATGACGGCGGCCGCACCGGATGACGCGGTGACCGGCCTCCAAAACCCCCACCCCATCCGCCTCGCCGACCGCGCCGTGGCCGCCGATGACGGGGCCATCGCCACCACCCGGTGCAAGGACAGGGCCGGTGCCGATCACTTCACCCTCGCGCTCAAGGTGACGCGAGGGCGCGTCGACGAGGCGCGGACCGCGGCCATCGAGCGGTTCATGCGGTCCTACATGCCGGCGACGGTGAAGTCGCTCGACTGCCTCAAGAAATAGGGCCGGTACGGCTCGCCACACGTCTGGCCCGCCGCCGGGCGTCCCGAACGGCCACGGCCGTGCCGCTGAGCGCCGCGACCAGCACCGCCGCGCCCACTGCCACGTACGTGCCGAGGCGGGCGTTGCGCTCGTCCGGTGACTCGCCGAGCTGGAGCTTGGCGGGGGTCGGGGCCTCGGCCTTGGTGAGGCCCTCGTGCGGACTGGGGGACTCGATGGCCTGGTCGTCCTCCGTGAGGGCGCGGACCGGGTCCACCACGCCCCAGCCGACGAGGCGGTCGTGGCCGGCGACGGAACGCTCCGCGGTCTGCTCGATCTGGGCGACGATCTGCCGCTGGGTCCAGTCGCGATGCCTCGCCCTGATGAGCGCGGCGACCCCGGCGACGTAAGGGGCCGAGAAACTCGTCCCGTTGTCGGTGCAGTGGCCGCCCTTGGGGACCGTCGAGATCATGTCGACTCCCGGCGCGGCGACGCCGACGAACTCGCCGGACTGGGAGAACGAGGCGCGTTCGTTGTTGCGGTCGGAGGACGCCACGGCGAGCACGCCGTCGTACGACGCGGGGTAGGTCCGCTTGACGTTGCCGCCGAGGCCGTCGTTGCCCGCGGAGGCGACCACCACGATCTGCCGGGCCAGGGCCGCGTCCACCGCCTGCTTCAGGTCGG
The DNA here is from genome assembly GCF_055567695.1 of Streptomyces sp. NPDC026417. Lineage (NCBI taxonomy): Bacteria > Bacillati > Actinomycetota > Actinomycetes > Kitasatosporales > Streptomycetaceae > Streptomyces > Streptomyces sp. NPDC026417. Next base: position 172,379 of record NZ_JBVHPY010000019.1, on the reverse strand, counting down.
GGGCGGGCTCGACGGCGTTCGAGGTGTCCTGGGAGATGTTGATGACGTCGGCCTTGGCCTTGATCGCGTGGCGGATCGCCCGGGCGAGTGTCTCGGCGGTGCCGTGACCCTCCGCGTCGTTCTGCTTGACGGGGATGATCGTCGCCTCCGGGGCGAGGCCCACGAAACCGGTGCCCTTGGCGGGGCGGGCCGCGATGATGCCCGCCACGCGCGTGCCGTGGCCCACCGTGTCCGTGGTGCCCCGGGAGTTGCCGCGGTCGATCTTCTCGCCCTTGTCGTCCTCGGCCGGCAGGAAGTTGGCGCCGGCCGACGCGTCCACCGCCCGTGTGAGCTGCGGGTTCTTGACGTCGACGCCCGTGTCGATCACCGCCACCCGGACGCCCTTGCCCTTGGACCGGCTCCACAGTTCGTCCAGGAGGACGCGTTGCAGGGACCAAGGGCGCCCGGCGTACTTCTCGTTGGGGAAGGTGCACTGGTCACCGGACGAGTCGGCGGCGGCGGGCGGCGCGAGCGCGAGGGTGGCGAGCATCAGCGTGGCGCCAGCGGCGGCGAGCGTGCGGCGCGAACCCGCGGCGGCGGAAGGTGCGTACGGCATGGTCGCCTCCGTCCTAGGAACCCTGCGGCTGACGGGCCGCCGATGTCGACAGGCGGGGGCCCGTGGACAGGAACTGGGACCATGCGGCGGGGATGGGCGCCGGGTCCACTTCGGCGTAACCGAGGCGGATCTGGGCGAGCTTGGCCTCGGCCTGGAGCTGCTTGCGCTCCTTGGCCGTGGTGCCGATGCCGGAGTCGTCGGTGGCGCTGTCGTCGTTGGACTGGATGGCATAGCGCAGGCCGGTGTCGGTGACCAGGAAGACGCCGCCCGCCTTGACCTCCTCGCCCTTGAACTGGCGGTACAGCTGGCCGGAGCCGGGCGTGACGTACGCGCTGTCGGAGCCGGTGGGGAGGGCGGCGGGGAACGCGGTGCCGGCCCAGGTGCTCAGGGTGGTCGCGCCCTTGTTCTTCTCGTCGACGTCACGCAGCACGTTGCAGACGGTGTTGCGGCTGCCGTCCGTGGTTCCCGCGTCGTTGACGGCCGTGGGGGCGTTGCCCGGCCAGTCGCGGTCCGCGGCGAACGCGGTCGTGGTGGGGACGAAGGCGCCCGCGCTGACGTCGAGTGCCCGGCCGGCCTGGCCGAGGCTCACCAGGGTGCGGCTGTTGAGGAGCAGCTTGGCGGTGAAGTCCGAGACGGGGGACACCTTGCCGGGCTGGACGACGTAGTACTGGTCGGTGTCGCCGTTGGGGGCCTTGAGGACCATGCCGACCTTGTTCGCGTCGGTGGGGAGGCTGCCCTCGACGCCCGCCGCCGCGCCGATGCGCCCCTTCACCTCGGGGAAGGTGACGGCGTCGCCCTGGTGCAGGGTCTGCAGCCAGGGTTCGGACACCCGTTGGGGTTCGCGCCCGGATCCGACCAGGGTGCGCAGCAGCAGTTCGTCGGAGGCGTCGACCTCGTACGCGGTGCCGTGCGCGTCCACGATGTAGCGGGTCCTGTCCGGGCCCACGACGTACATGAGCTCGCCGCCGCGCAGCTTGTTCGTGCCCTCGGTCCTGGCCATGTCGCGGGAGGCGAGGACGAACGCGGCCTTCTGGATGGACCGGCCCCCGGCGCCGGGGCGTTCGCAGACGGCCCAGCGCTTCGCGGAGCCGGCCTCCTCCTCGGAGGGGAGGCGGTCGGGGGCGTACGGAATGCCGATGGTGACGCCGCGGGGGATGTCGCCCTTGTCGAGCACGGACTCGTCGACGGTGACGACTTCGCCCTCACCCGTTTTGAGGAGGAGTTTCGCGGACGCCATGTTGAGGACGGGGTGCAGCCGGGTCTTGCCCTTGGTCTTCAGGACCACGTAGCGGGTGGTGGAGTCGCTGGCGACGATCACCTTCTCGCCGGGGCTGTCCCAGCCCTGCGGGGCGGTCGGCTTGAACATGCCCCACGCCCCGAAGGCGGCCATCACGATCACGCCGACGACGACTCCCGGGACCACGGCGCGCAGCGGGCGCGGGGCCCCCTCCTCCGAGCCGTCGGGGGACGACTGGACGAAGGACGCGAGCATGCGCCGCTTCGCGAAGGTGTAGGCGTTGAGCTGGTCCCGCCGAGATGCCATGTGTGCCTGCTTCTCCCCGTGTCTCGCCTGGTCGGCGCCCGGGGGTCACCGTCCCCCGCCCTCCGTTGTCGGACCGGCCCCCTACTATGCCTGGTAAAAGAACGGTCTCGTGGAGCGGGTAGGGTACCCGGACCTTCAAGGGCCCTTTGTGGTGGCGGAATTCCAGCGAGTTGTGAGCAAAACGGGGGGATGGAGTGATGAGTTCCGGAACGGGGGCCCGGGTGCGCACCCGGTCGCGGACGCGTACGTCCGCGGCCCCTCGGTCACCGCACGCTCCGCGCCTCCCCGCGGCGCGGACGCGGCCGCAGGAACCGGACGCCCTTCATCTGAGAACGCGTCCCGGGCAGTTCGGGTCGTTCCGGTTGCAACGGGTCGTTCTGCTCGAACTCGCCGCCGCCGTGGTGCTCACCGGGTGGGTCGTCGGCCCGGTGGCGCTGATCGTGGCGGGCGTGGTCGCCCTGGTACTGGTGCTGCTCGCCTTCGTCCGCCGCCGGGGCCGCTCCCTGCCCGAATGGCTCGGTACGGCCAGGGCCCTGCGCGCCCGCCGTCGCCATGCGGCGGGTACGCCGATCCAGCCGGGCACGGAGCCCGGACTCGCCCCCGCCGTGGAGTGCGACCCCAGCCTGCGCACGTATGCGTACGGCGGTCGCGACCGGCGTTCCGTGGGCATGATCGGGGACGGCACGTTCGTCACCGCGGTCCTTCAGGTGGAGGCCGACGCGACGGCGCTGCGGGCCGAGCGGAGCCGGCAGCCGTTGCCGCTGGGCCTGGTGCGGGACGCCCTGGACGTGGACGGGATCCGGCTGGAGTCGGCGCAGATCGTGCTGCACACGCAGCCCGCGCCCGCGCTGCATCTCCCCCAGCAGTCCGTCGCGGTGAGCAACTACGCGCCGCTGCAGGCCCAGACCGGAGCTCCCGCGGTCCGCATCACCTGGATCGCGCTGAAGCTTGATCCGGAGCTGTGCCCGGAGGCGGTGGCCGCGCGCGGGGGCGGTCTGGTGGGGGCGCAGAAGTGCGTCGTACGGACCGCCGACCACCTTGCCAGCCGGCTCACGGGAGCGGGTTTCCGTACGACGCTGCTCGACGAGGAGGAGCTGACGGCCGCCGTCGCGACGTCGGCGTGCGCCAACCCGCTGGTGACCGCGGAGGCCGGCCGGACGGACGTGCCCGAGCGGCGGACCGAGGAGTCGAGCCGGAGCTGGCGCTGCGACAACCGACGGCACACGACGTACTGGGTGCGCCGCTGGCCGCAGTTGGGCGGGCGGGGGCCGGCGCTGCCGCAGCTCGTCGCCCTGCTCACCGCCGTTCCCGCGCTGGCCACCACGTTCAGTCTCACGCTGGGGCGCGGTGAGCGGCAGGAGGTGTCGCTCACGGGGCACCTGCGGGTGACGGGCCGCTCGGACGACGAACTGGTCGCGGCCCGGCGGGCGCTGGAGGGCGCCGCACGCCAGGCCGGAGCCGGCCTCGCCCGGCTCGATCGTCAGCAACTGCCCGGCGTACTCGCCACTCTGCCTCTCGGAGGTGCCCGGTGACGGCCATGACGTCCCAGCCGGCGGGCGGTCCGGGCGCGTACGCGCCGGGGCCGCACGGGCCGGGTGCAGGCCCCGGTGGGCAGGTGCCCGCCGGTGGTCCGGGGTCCGGCGGCGCCGCGGATGCCTCGGCGGCGCACCGGCTGCGGGCCCGGGTGCGCAGCGGGTTCGGGCTGATCGGTCCGCGACACGGGCGGCACACCCTGCCCGCGGACCAGGTGGACTCGCTCGCGCTGCCCATCGGTGACGACGGGGTCGTCATCGGCGTGGACGCGGAGGGGCAACCGGCGGTGCTGGGCCTCAACAGGCCGACCCCGTACGACGTCGTCCTGATCGGCGGACTGTGGACCGCGCAGGTGCTCGCCCTGCGGGCCGCGGCCACGGGGACGCGCGTCGCCGTGGAGACGGGGCGGCCGCAGGCCTGGGCGCAGATGGTGCAGGCCGTCGGCGGCGGGCAGTCCGGGATGAGTGTGTACGACGTGGGGCGGGTCCCGCCGCAGGGCGCCTCGGCGGGGAATCCCGTGCTCGTGGTGCGGGACTGTGGCATGCGGCCGCCGCGCGGGCGGGTCGTCGCGGGTCCGTGGCAGGCGGTGCTGACGCTGCTTCCGTATCTCAGCCCGGTGGCTCCGCGGCTGATGCGGCAGGCGCGTCTCGTCGGAGTGCAGCGGGTCTCGCCGGACGAGGCCGCGGAGATAAGCCGCACCCTGGCGCTGCCCCGGGGGGACATGGACTCGCTGCCGACGCTCGCCGACGGCGTCACGCTCTGGTGCGCCGACCGCGACCGGCAGTACGTGATGACGCAGCCGACGGACGCCGAGACCGGATTGTTGGGTACGCCACGCAGGATGGACTGATCCGGGTCAACGGCGGATCACCGTGGGGCATTTGAGGCTGATTCGCCCCCACTTCCGGCCGGTTACCCTCCCACAATCATCCGTTTTGTTCGCGGGTGGGACAGACGTGTGCGCACCCTCCGGGCGGTGCAGGACCGAGTGTGCGGGCGCGGAGGGATGGACGGGCCTGCCCTGGGGGCGCTTGTGGTGATTAGGCTGGGACCGGGGAGCGACACCGAGACCCGTGAGCGGGCCGTCGGCGCCCCAGGGGGACAGCCGGGCGGATTCGGACGACTTCGGACAACGACAGCGGTCGCCCCGGCACGGCATGAGGGTGCTCGACCACACCAGGAGGAATTGTGAACAGCGATCGGGACGGGATCCGCGGGGGCTGGGCCACGCCCGGCGATGACCAGTCCGACGCGGAGTCCGCCATCGAGACGACGGGCGAGTTCACCATCGACTACGCGCCGCCTGCCTGGTACACGCAGAACGCGTCGGGCGGTTCGGCGGAAGCGTCACCCGCGGCGGAGCCTAGGGTTCCGTCGCCGCCGGCTCCTCCGGTCGGCCCGGGGGCTCCTTTCGGAGCGGCGTCGACGCCGGCTCCCCCGGTCGGTGCGCCCGTGGACCTTCCTCCCCCGCCCTCGGACGGTTTCCAGCAGCCGGGTTGGCCGCCGCAGGCCCCGGCGCCCGTCGAGGCGGACGCCGGGAACGGCGATCTGGAGAGCGGGGCGACCATGCGCTTCTCGTCGGCGGCGCTGCGGCGCGAGATCGCAGAGCGGGCCGAGGCGGCGGCTGCCGCACAGGCGAACCCCGCGCAGGTGAATCCCGCACAGGTCAGTCCCGCGCAGGTCAGTCCCACGCACACGAACCCCGCGCAGGTGAGTCCGGCAGAGGCGCATGCCGCCCAGGCGACCCCGGAGGCTCCTGCGCCGGGAGACACGGACACCTCCGGCGGTGGGGCGCCGACGGGCGTGGATGCCGATGCGCGTGAGGGTGTCGCCGCCGGGCCGGTCGGGCCCGCGGGGGACGGCACGAGCCCGGTCGGCATCGCGCCCGACGCCCCTCTTCCCTCGGACGCCCCCGGCTTCCCCCAGGGCCCCGCCGGTTCCGGCGCGCCCGAGGCCCACGCTCCCTCCGAGGCGCCCGCCTCCTCCGACAGCACCACGGCCGGCGACACGGCGTCCCAGGCGCCCGCCTCGGAAGCCCCCGAGGCTCCCGAGGCAGCTGACGGCCCGCACGATTCGGGCACCGCGGACGTGGCCGAAGGCGCGGACGTCGTGTCCCACGGAACGGCCGAGGACGCCGCGCCGCAGCCCACCGCGGGCGGCGACACAGTCGCCGGTACGGGCGAGAACACCGCATCCGACACCGACACCGGCGTCGCCGCGCACGACGACGCTTCCGTCGCGGCGCCGGAGAGCGCACTCGCGGACGCCGAATCCGGTGCGCCCGCCGACTCCCGGGGCACGGACGCCCGCGAAGAAGCGCCCGACGCCGAGGAACCGGTCGTCACCCCCGAAGGGCCGCAGGGCGCCTCCGCGCAGGACGCGGAGCCGCACGGTTCCCCCGCTCCCGGCGCTCCCGGCGCTCCCGCCGCTCTTGAGGCCGAGGGCGCACAGGGCACCGCGGTGCGACCCGACGCCCTCCCCGGCGTCGGCCTCCCCGGCGTCGGCGAGGACCCGGCCGCGGGCGTTCCCGGCGACGTACCGGCCGCGCCTCCCGCCTGGTCTCCCCCGCCGGTGCCGCAGAGCGGCCTTCCGCCGCTGCCGCCGGCCTACCAGCCCGCGACGCCCGCTCCGGCCGCGCAGTGGCCCGCGTCCACGCAGCCCGCCGAGCCGACCGGCGCACAGGCTTCCGTACCGCCGCAGCCGCAGGCCGCGCAGGCACAGCACCCCCAGGCCCCCGCGCCTCAGGCACCGCCCGCGCAGCAGCAGCCGTCCCGGCCCGAGGCCCCGCAGCCCTTCCAGCCGCAGGCCCCGCAGCCCGCTCCGGCCGCGTGGAACACGGCTCCCCCGCCGCACCCTCAGGCGCAGCACCCGGCGGCCGACGCCCCGCCGGCCCCGCAGAGCGGCTACGGCTTCCCGCAGACCGGTGTCCCGGCCCCCGCGCAGCCCCCGGCCGCCCCCAACACCCCCGCACAGCCCACGGGTTACGGCTTCCCCCAGCCAGGCACTCCCGCCCCGGACGCCACGGCACCCCAGCCTCCGGCACCCCAGGCCCAGCCGCCGCAGACCCAACCCCACGCGCCGCAGCCGCCCGCCCCACAGCCCGGCTACGGCTTCCCGCAGACCGGCGCACCGGTGCCACCGCAAGGCGGCTACGGCTTCCCGCAGACGTCTCCTCCCGGCATGCCCGGTACTCCCGGCCCTTCGCCGCAGCAGGCCGGTCACGGATTCCCGGAGCCGCACGCCCAGCAGGGGCAGCACCCGCAGCAGGCGCACCCGCAGCCCCCGGCCGCACCCGTGGACCCCCGTGCCGGGGCGGCCTGGCCGCAGCCCATCCAGCACGACCAGCGGCAGCCGACCAACCCGGGGGCCGCGCCGCTCGGTTACACCGCCGCGGTGGAGCTGTCCTCCGACCGGCTGCTCAACAACAAGAAGCAGAAGCCGAAGAGCGGTCGCCCGACGGCCGGCGGTTCGCGCTTCAAGCTCGGCGGCAAGAAGGAAGAGGCCGAGCGCCAGCGGAAGTTGGAGCTGATCCGCACCCCGGTGCTGTCCTGCTACCGGATCGCCGTCATCAGCCTCAAGGGCGGCGTGGGCAAGACGACCACGACCACCGCCCTCGGGTCCACGCTCGCCAGCGAGCGGCAGGACAAGATCCTCGCGATCGATGCCAACCCGGACGCCGGTACGCTCGGCCGCCGGGTCCGCCGGGAGACCGGCGCCACGATCCGCGACCTCGTCCAGGCGATCCCGTACCTGAACTCGTACATGGACATCCGGCGGTTCACCTCGCAGGCGTCCTCCGGGCTGGAGATCATCGCCAACGACGTCGACCCCGCGGTGTCGACGACCTTCAACGACGAGGACTACCGCCGGGCGATCGACGTGCTCGGCAAGCAGTACCCGATCATCCTCACCGACTCGGGTACCGGGCTCCTCTACAGCGCCATGCGCGGGGTGCTCGACCTCGCGGACCAGCTCATCATCATCTCGACGCCGTCGGTCGACGGCGCGAGCAGCGCCAGTACGACGCTGGACTGGCTCTCCGCGCACGGGTACGCGGATCTCGTCTCGCGGTCGATCACCGTCATCTCCGGGGTCCGCGAGACCGGCAAGATGATCAAGGTGGAGGACATCGTCGGGCACTTCGAGACGCGCTGCCGGGGTGTCGTCGTCGTACCGTTCGACGAACACCTGGCGGCCGGCGCCGAGGTCGACCTCGACATGATGCGGCCGAAGGTGCGCGAGGCGTACTTCAACCTGTCCGCGATGGTCGCCGAGGACATCGCGCGGCACCAGCAGTCGCTCGGCCTGTGGACCTCCGACGGCAACCCGCCGCCGGTGGCCGCGCCGCCGCTGCCGGGGCAGCAGGTCCCGCCGCAGCCGATGCCGGGGCAGTACGGCGCCGGCCGGATGCCGGGGCAGCCTGTCCCGGACCAGCCGATGCCCGGCCAGGTGCCGCAGGCTCCCCAGCCTGGGCAGGCGTACCCGCCCCAGCCGGGGCAGGCGTACCCGCCGCAGCCCGGCCCGGCCCACCCGCCGCAGCAGCCGGGCCACCCCCAGCAGGGCTCCCCGCAGCCCGGTTACCCGCAGCACCCGGGGCAGACCCCGCCGCCTCAGCAGTAACCCGATCGGTCCCTTCCGGGGACCGGTTCCCGCTCGGGCCCGCACCGTCGACGACGGTGCGGGCCCTTCGCATGTCAGCCGGTTCTCTTCTCACCCCTGCCGCGCTCACGCATGGACGATACGAGGCGTCAGGCCCCGACCTGGGCGGCTTCAGGGGTCTGGACCAATGAGCGAGAAATCCGCATCAACTCGTTATTTCCGCAGGCCACATGGGGTTCACGCGCCGTTGACGTGCGGAGACCGCCGCTGATAGACACACACATCAACCCCGCCGGCGTCACCCGATCAACCCTGATCCAGCAGTTCGACAAGCCATCCCTGTGCGAGCGATGACGCGAGGTCACCGACCCATGAACACACAAGATCAGTACGCCAGAGGGCCGTTGCGCCCACGCATCCGCCTCCCCCGGCTGGTCGCCCTCGCAGGCGCCGCGGCCCTCACCCTCACCGCCGGTCTCGCGACCCCGCTCAACCCGGCGCCGCAGCCGGCCCAGGCCAAGGAGAGCAAGAACGTCCTGACGGTGGCGGTCGCGCAGAGCGTCGACTCGCTGAGCCCGTTCCTGGCGTCCCGCCTGGTCAGTACGAGCATCCACCGGCTCATGTACGAGTACCTGACCAACTACGACGCCAAGGACAACCGCGCGATCCCGGGTCTCGCGACCAAGTGGACGCCGTCCGCGGACAAGCTCACCTGGACCTACACGATCCGCTCCGACTCCAAGTGGTCGGACGGCGAACAGGCCACCGCCGAGGACGCCGCGTGGACCTTCAACAAGATGATGACGGACGAGGGCGCGGCGACGGCCAACGGCAGTTTCGTCGCCAACTTCGAGAAGGTCACCGCCCCGAGCCCCACCCAGCTGGTCATCGAGCTGAAGAAGCCGCAGGCGACGATGGCGGCGCTCGACGTGCCGATCGTGCCGCAGCACGTGTGGGAGAAGGTCGACGACTTCTCGAAGTTCAACAACGACAAGAGCTTCCCGATCGTCGGCAACGGCCCGTTCGTCCTCACCGACTACAAGGCCGACAGCTACGTACGGCTGAAGCCCAACAAGAGCTTCTGGCGCGGGGCGCCCAAGTTCGACGAGCTGGTCTTCAAGTACTACAAGGACGGTGACGCGGCGGTGGCGGCCCTGCAGAAGGGCGAGGTGTCGTTCGTCTCCGGGCTGACCCCGGCGCAGTCTGCGGCCCTCAGGAGCCAGGACGACATCAAGGTCAACGACGCCCCCGGCCGCCGTTTCTACGCCCTCGCCACCAACCCGGGCGCCCAGGCGAAGAACGGGAAGCACTTCGGCAACGGCGCCAAGTCGCTCCTCGACCAGAAGGTCCGCCAGGCCCTGTTCATGGCGATCGACCGCGAGACCCTCATCGACAAGGTCTTCCAGGGCCACGCCGTCGAGGGCGAGGGATACATCCCGCCACGCTTCTCGACGTACTACTGGAAGCCGTCGGCGAGTCAGAAGCTCGCGTACGACCCGGCGAAGGCGGCCGAACTCCTCGACGACGCCGGTTACAAGAAGAACGGTGACGGCAAGCGCGTCGAGAAGAACGGCAAGCCGATCAACTACCGCGTGCTGTGCCACGCCACCGACCCGAACGACAAGGCGGTCGGGAAGTACCTGAAGGAGTGGTTCGGCAAGCTCGGCATCGGCGTCACGCTCAACTGCCTGGACAACGTGACCGATCCCTGGCTGGCGGGCGAGTACGACCTGGCCTTCGACGGCTGGTCGGTCAACCCGGACCCCGACTTCGTGCTGTCCATCCACACCTGTGCGGCACTGCCGGCCACCCCCAAGGACACCGGCGCGACCGACAACTTCATCTGCGACAAGAAGTACGACGACCTGTACGCGCGGCAGCTCGCCGAGTACGACCCGGCCAAGCGGGCGGACCTGGTCAAGCAGATGCAGTCGCGGCTGTACGACTCCGGGTACATGAACGTCATGGCGTACCCGAACGCGGTCGAGGCCTATCGCACCGACCAGATCAAGTCGATCACCACGATGCCGGAGGCCGCGGGCAACATCTACGGCCAGGACGGCTACTGGAGCTGGTGGTCCGCGGTTCCGGCCGCCTCCTCCGGTGAGTCCTCCGACGATTCCGGTTCGACCGGCGTCATCATCGGCATCGTCGCCGGCGTCGTCGTCCTCGCGGGCGCCGGGGTGTTCTTCGCGATGCGCCGCCGCTCCACCGCCGAAGACCGCGAATAGCGAGTAGTAAGAGCCACTGATGACCGCTGAGGCAACACCAGCGCTGGTCGAGGAGACCGGCGGTCCGGCCGCGGCCGGGCCGTCGGCCCGCGGCCCGAGGGCGCGCACCACCACCGCGTATCTGCGGTATGTGGCGGGCAAGTTGGGCGGCGCCGCCGTCTCCCTGCTCGCCGTTCTCGTCACCAGCTTCTTCCTCTTCCGGCTGATCCCGGGCGACCCGGTGAAGTACATGACGGGCGGCCGGCAGGTCTCGGCCGAGCAACTCGCGTCCTATCGACGTGAGTTCGGACTCGACCTGCCGATGTGGCAGCAGTTCACGGAGTACTGCGGCAAGGCTCTCTCCGGCGATCTCGGGACGTCGTACCAGTTCCGGGCGCCCGTCATGGACAAGATCACCGAGGCGCTGCCGAACACCCTGCTGCTGACCGGCACGGCGTTCGTCCTCTACACCGTGCTCGGCATCTTCCTCGGCACGCGCTCCGCCTGGCGCAACGGCGGGCTCGGCGACCGGCTCAACACCGGTCTGGCGCTGACCCTCTACTCGATCCCGTCGTTCTGGCTCGGGCTGCTGCTCATCATCGTCTTCTCGGTGGGCATCGGGCCGATCCCGGGTCTCTTCCCGACCGGCGGCATGGAGTCGGGCGGCGAGGAGGGCTTCGCGTACGTCCTCGACGTCGCCCACCACCTGGTCCTGCCGGTGGTCACCCTGGTCGCCGTCGAGTACGGGCAGACCCTGCTCGTCACCCGGTCCGCGCTGCTGGACGAGATGGGCAGCGACTACCTCACCACGGCCCGCGCCAAGGGCCTGCGGGACGATCTGGTCCGCCGCAGGCACGCGGTTCCCAACGCGCTGCTGCCGACCGTGACGCTGATCTTCGTCAACCTCAGCCGGACGGTCGCGGGCGTCATCCTCGTCGAGACCGTCTTCTCCTGGCCGGGTCTCGGCGGACTCTTCTACCAGGCGCTGAGCGTGCCCGATCTGCCGCTGGTGCAGGGGCTGTTCTTCGTCTTCGCGGCGGCGGTGATCGTGATGAACACACTGGCCGACCTGATCTATCCGCTACTGGACCCCCGGGTGGGCCGATGACCACGACCGAGCCGGACGGGCTGCCGGCGCCCGACGCAGTCCCCCGCGCGTCCACGGCCGGCCCGCGCGCCCTCGCCTGGCAGCGCCGCCGCCACTCCGCCGCGCGCTTCTGGCGGCAGTACCGCACTCACCGGGCCGGCGTGTTCGGGCTGGCCGCGCTCGCGCTGTTCGCCCTGATCGCACTGACCGCGCCGCTGACCGTGGGCGCCGACGTGCAGAGCGTGACGGACGCGCCCGGTCGACCGATGGAGAGCCCGAGCGCCGCGTTCCCGCTGGGCACCGACCAGTTCGGCCGCAACCTGCTGGGGCTCGTGGTGTGGGGGTCACGGGTCTCACTGCTCGTGGGGCTGCTCGCCGCCGTCCTGTCCGTCGCAATCGGTGCCCTCATCGGCATCACCGCCGGCCACTTCCGCGGCTGGTACGCGACGGTGATCATGCGGATCACGGACTGGTTCCTGGTCATGCCGACCCTGGTCCTCGCCATCGCCCTCGCGACCGTCATGTCCCGCTCGCTCGGCACCATCATCCTGGCCATCGGCGTCACCACCTGGCCGACGACGGCGCGGCTGGTGCGGGCCCAGACACTGGCGGTGGAGTCGCGGCCGTACATCGAGCGGGCCCAGGCGCTCGGCGGCGGCCACGGGCACGTCATGTCACGGCACGTGCTGCCCAACGTGATGCCACTGGTGCTGGCGCAGACGACCCTCATCATCTCCTCGGCCATCCTCGCCGAGGCGACGCTCGCCTTCCTCGGCCTCGGCGATCCGACCGTCGTGTCCTGGGGCGGACTGCTCCAGGACGCGCGCGAGGCGGGCGCGGTCAGCTCCGGCGACTGGTGGTACCTCGTGCCGCCGGGCGTGGCCATCGCCGTCGTGGCGCTCGCGTTCACCCTGTGCGGACGCGCCGTGGAGTCCGTCCTCAACCCCAGGCTGGGGGTGTCCCGTTGACCCTGCTCGACGTCCAAGACCTCGAGGTGACCTACGCCGGTGGTGCGGCCGCCGTACGCGGGGTCGACCTCTCCCTCGACGCGGGTCAGAAGCTCGGCATCGCCGGTGAGTCCGGCTGCGGCAAGTCCACGCTGGCGCTCGCGCTGCTGCGGCTGCTGCCCGCGGGCACCCGCACGAGCGGGCGGATCCTGCTCGACGGCGAGGACGTCCTGACCATGAAGTGGGGCAGGGTGCGCGCGGTCCGCTGGGCGGGCGCCTCCATCGTCTTCCAGGGCGCGATGCACTCGCTCAACGCCGTGCACCGCATCGGCGACCAGATCGCCGAGCCGATCCTGCTGCACCGGAAGGCGACCACGACGGGCGCCAGGAGGAGGACCGGCGAACTGCTGGAGCAGGTCGGACTCCCCGCCGCCCGCGCGAACGCCTACCCGCACGAACTGTCCGGCGGACAGCGTCAGCGCGTCATGATCGCCATGGCGCTGGCCTGCGACCCGCGGCTGGTCGTGGCCGACGAACCGACCACCGCCCTCGACGTGATGATCCAGGCGCAGATCCTGCGCCTCATCGAACAGCTGGTCAGCGACCAGGACCTGGGCCTCGTCATGATCAGCCACGACCTCGCCGTGCTGGCCGACACCTGCGACCGGCTGGCGGTGATGTACGCGGGCCGCGTGGTCGAGGAGGGCGCCGCCCGGCAGGTGTACGAGGACGCGCGGCACCCGTACGGCAAGGCACTGTCGGCCGCGTTCCCGCGGATCGGCGACCCGGCGTCCCGGTTCGCGCCGCGGGGGCTGCCGGGCGACCCGCCCGACCCCTCGGACCTGCCGACGGGCTGCACGTTCCACCCCCGCTGCGCCGTGGCCCTGGACAGCTGCACCGCGGAGGACCAGCCGCTGCGCACGGCGGGCCCGCAGCGCCGGGCGGCCTGTGTGCACGTGGCCGGCACCCCCGGCCGGGCGGCACCGGAGATCACCCTCACGGCACCGGGTCACGAGGGTCCCGGCGCGCCCACCGCCCGCCCGGACGCCGCCGACGACGACGCGAGGAGTACCGCATGACCACCTCTCCCGGCGTCGACGTCGTCGAACACGCTTCCTCGGCAACGCTGTTGAGTGCCGAAGGGCTGCACGTCTCCTTCCCCGGACGGCACGGGGCCGCCCGCGCCCGGGCCGTCGACGGAGTGGACCTGGACATCCGGCCCGGTGAGATCGTGGCCCTGGTCGGGGAGTCGGGCTGCGGCAAGACGACGCTGGCGCGCTCCCTGCTCGGCCTCGTCCCGCCGACCGGCGGCCGGGTCGCCTTCGACGGGAAACCGCTCGACTACACCTCGCGCGCCCTGAAGGCGTACCGCCGACGCGTCCAGCTGGTGCTGCAGGACCCGAGCGGCTCCCTTAACCCCCGGCACACCGTGTACGACGCGGTGGCGGAAGGGCTGCGCATCCACCGCTACGGCGGCGACGAGCGGGCGGCGGTCGCGGAGGCCCTCTCCCGGGCCGGGCTCCGGCCCCCCGAGCGCTTCTTCCTGCGCTACCCGCACGAGCTGTCCGGCGGCCAGCGCCAGCGCGTCGTCATCGCGGGCGCGCTGGTCCTGGAGCCCGAACTCATCGTGGCCGACGAGCCGGTGGCCTCCCTGGACGCGTCGGTGCGCGGCGAGATCCTGGCCCTGCTGCTGCGACTGCGCACCGAACTGGGCCTGTCCGCCCTGGTGGTGACCCACGACCTGGGCCTCGCCTGGAACATCGCCGACCGGGTCGCCGTGATGTATCTGGGCCGCATCGTCGAGACCGGTCAGGTCGAACAGGTTCTGACGGCACCTCAGCATCCGTACACCCAGGCGCTGTTGTCGGTCCTCCCGGAAGCCCCGGGCGATCCGGTCGTCCTGACCGGTGAGCCGCCGGACCCCTCCCGCATCCCCTCCGGGTGCCGTTTCCACGCACGCTGCCAGGTGCTGGCGAGCGGCGAGGCGGCGCGGGCCGGGGTAGCGGACGCGTGCCGGGGACAGGACCTGGAGGTGCTCGGCGGGGGCGGCGAGGCGCAGGTGGCCTGCCACTGGGCCAGGGCCCGCGCCGCCGGGTGAGCGGGCCCGCTGCCGACTGACGGGAGAGGACCCGACTGACGGGAAAGGGCCCGCCTGACCGCGAGGGGGGCCGGTTGACCGTGAAGGGGCCGGTGCACAGCACCGCCCCCTTCACGGGAACGAAGAACGGGGAACAGCGGACGGGGCGGACTACTCGCCCTCGTACGCCTCGATCAGCTCACGCGAGCGCTTCACGTCGTCCGCGATCGCCACGAGCAGCTCGTCGATGGAGTCGAACCTGGCCTGACCCCGGACGAAGGCGAGGAAGTCGACGGCCACGTGCAGTCCGTAGAGGTCCAGGCCGACCCGGTCGATGGCGTACGCCTCGACGGTCCGCTCGGTGCCGTCGAACTGCGGGTTGGTACCCACGGAGATGGCGGCGGGCATCGCCTCGCCCTGCGCGTGCAGCCAGCCGGCGTAGACGCCGTCGGCCGGAATCGCGGTGTGCGGAAGCGTCTCGACGTTCGCCGTGGGGAAGCCGAGTTCGCGGCCCCGCTGGGCACCGCGGACGACGACGCCCTCGACGCGGTGCGGACGGCCAAGGATCTCGCGGGCGCCCTGGATGTCGCCCTCGGCGATCAGTCGCCGCGTCAGCGTGGAGGAGAACGGCTCTCCGCCCCCGGCCTCGCCGGTCACGTACAGGTCCACGACCTCGACCTCGAAGTCGTAGGTCCGGCCCTGCTCGCGCAGGAAGTCGACATCGCCCGCGGCCTTGTGGCCGAAGCGGAAGTTGGGGCCCTCCACGACGGCCTTCGCACGCAGTTTGTCGACCAGCACCTTGGCCACGAAGTCCGCGGGCGACAGCTTCGAGAACTCGGAGGTGAAGGGCAGGATCAGCAGCGCGTCGACACCCAGCTCGGCCATCAGCTCGGCACGCCGGTGGTGCGGCGCCAGCAGCGGCGGATGGCTGCCCGGGCGCACGACCTCGCTCGGGTGCGGGTCGAAGGTGACGACGACGGAGGGGACGCCGAGCTCGCGGGCGCGGTCCACGGCGTGCCGGATGATCAGCTGGTGTCCGCGGTGCACCCCGTCGTAGGAACCGATGGTGACGACGCTGCGCCCCCAGTCCTCGGGGATGTCCTCCAAGCCACGCCAGCGCTGCACTGTGACTGCTCCTTGTCGCAAACTCGTCGAACCCGTGTCCGTGGTTGCCTCGTACGCAGGTCTAAGGGTGCCATGCCACCGGGGTTCGGCTCGCATCGGCATGGAGGCTGTGACGGGGCGCACCTTTCCGGAGCGCGCTCACACGGGGACCCGTGCCCCCGCCAGGTTCTCGATCATGCGCCGGGCGCTCGGTCCCACCACCGCCGACCAGTCCTGCGGAGCGTCGGCGAGCCAGCCCGCGACGAGGGCCGCGAAGCCCGGCACCTCGCGGGCCAGATCGACCAGACCGCAGTCGAACCGGGTGGCGCCGTCCGGGGTGCGGACGAGCAGGAGGCCCGCGCGGTGCACCAGCCCGCGGGCGTGCGCCTCGTCGCCGCGGGCCGCGCCCGCCGCCGCGGCCCGCAGCAGGGCGTCGAGGACGGTGAGGTCCCGCTCACCGGCGAGCAGCAGGTCCAGCAGTTCGTGCCGGAGCGGACGGGAACGCGGGTTGCCGGGGGCCACGAGCACGGGTACGAGCCGCGCCCGCACCGAGGCCGGCCCTCCGTCCAGCACTCCGGTGACGAAGGGCAGGAGTACGGCCCGGGCGTCGGGGCCGTGTTCGAGACGCCGGGCGACGGAGGCCGCCACCTGCCCGGCGGCCTCGGGGCACAGCTCGACGGCCTCCCGGACCAGCTCCGCGACGGGGCGGGCGAGCGCGGGCGTGGTCGCGTCGGTGAGGGTGCCCAGCACGTCGCCCACGTCCGGACCGGGGCGCCGCAGCCGCGTTCCGAGGGCACCGAGCACCTGCTCGGGGTGGGTGCCCAGAGCGGTGACCAGGACGTTCGCGGGCAGCTGCGGATCACCGGTCGTGAAGCGTTCCAGCGCCTGCGGCAGGAACCGCGCCCTCGTCCGCGGGTCGCGGACGAGAAGGGCGAGGGCGGCTCCCTGCGCGGCGCCGGCGGCGGGGCGGGCGAGCAGGGTGAGTGCCGCGTACCGCAGCAGCTCGCGGTCGGCCTCGGTGCGCACGTGCGGCGCGGTGCGCAGGCCGTACGTCATCGCCGCGAGGTGCCGCTCCGGCCGCTCGTCGTGGGCCCATCGGTCGATCGCCCGGCACATCGCCGACGGCTCCTCCTCCGCGAGGACGGCGAGCAGTTCGTCGCCGCGCCGGTGCGCACAGCCGACGAGCGCCTCCGTGAGGTCGTCGAGGGCCCGTCGCCGGTGGGCGTAGAGCAGGGCCTGCGCGGCGGTCGCCACGGTGGCGTCCGGCGTGGCGGGCAGCGGACGCTCGTCGTCGAACCAGCGGGTGAGGTGCGGTGGTACGGCGGTGGGGTCGGCGGCGAGAAGCCGGGCGACGGCGTCGAGATAGCGGGGCGCCCGCGAGCGGACGCCGACCGGCCCGCTCCGCCCGGAGGCGGCCCCGCGGGACGGCCCACGGGCGGCGTCCGCATCCGTGAACCCGCCGGACGAGCCGCCACCACCCTCCGCACCCACGGCCTCGGCGAGCAAGCCACCGCCGCTCTCCGCACCCGTGAACCCGCCAATTGAGCCGGCAGCGCCCGCCGGACCGGTCCGCCCGCCGGACGAGCCGCGGCCGGCGTCCGCGTGCCGGGGCCCGGCCGCGGCCGACGATCCGCGAGCCCGCACCGAAGCGGCCCGCCCGGCGGACGAGCCGCAGTCCCCCTCCGCCTCCGAGGGCCCCCCGGGCCGGTCACAGACGCCCCCCGCACCCGCGGCCCCGGCGAGCGAGCCCTCCGCGCCGCCCCTCCCGGTGGGCGAGCCGTACGCGCCCTCCGCAAACCCGGCAGACCGGCCGGAGCCCCCGGCCGTGTCCGTGCGCCCGGCGGACGAGCCGCAGTCCGTCTCCGCACACCCGGCAGGTGAGCCGTGAACACCCACTGAAGCGCTACGCCCGGCAGACCAGCCGAAGTCCCGCTCCCCCTCCGCCGGCCCCGGAGAGGAGCCGTGCGCGCCCACCCGGCCGGTCCGCGCGGCAGAGGGTCCGTGCGCGTCCGCCCTATCGGTGCGGCCGGTCGTGACGGGGGTGTCCGGGGATCCTGTCGCGGCCTCGTGGTGGTGCCGTGCGGACCGCTGGGCGGGCGTTCCGCTGCCCGGGTCCGCCGGGTGCGGTGGTGCGTCCGCGACGACCAGCACGCGCAGCAGCTCGAACCGCTCCGCCTGCGGCAGCCGCACCCGCTCCCAGAACGACGGCCCGAACTCCCCCGGCACACGCCGTCCTTGTGCGCGCCACGTCACGATCCGCTCGGCGAGCAGGCGCAGCACCCCGGCGTACGCCGTCGCGTCGGGGACGCGTGCGAGGGCGTCTCGGAGGAGGTGCGCCGCCCACCAGGCGGGGTCACCGGGCCGCTCGGACGCCGTGGGCACCAGGGCGTCCAGCGCGTCCACCAGTGCCTCCAGGCGGGCGGCGAGCCCGGCGCCGTCGCCCTGCCGGTCCAGCAGGAGCAGCGCCTGGACGACCGGGCCGATGCGGTGCCGCGGCACGGGCAGGAGCCGCGCGTCCCCGGCGGCGCGCGCGGCGCGGGAGCGGCGGCGCGCGGACGCCTCCGGGGCGCGGGACGTCGCGGACCGCTCGCCGCGGGTCCGAGGGAGCTGCTCGCGGGCCCGGTGGACGAGGGCGTGCAGGGCCGCGTCCAGGTCGAGGTGCATGCCCTGGATCCAGTCGGCGAGTTCCTCGTGGGCGAAGCGGTAGCCGGTGCCGGCGGGGACGAGGAGACCTTCGGTGAGGACGGCGGGGGCCCAGCCCGTGGTGGCGCCGAGGTGTCCGGTCGGGGCCGGGCCCCACGGGAAGACGGACTCGAAGGCCGCCCGGTCCAACTGCCCCTGCCCGGGCCCGAGACAGCGCCGTGCGGCCTCGTGCACCTGCCCCGAGACCCGGGCCGCGAGGCGCCGTACGGCCGTGCCCCGCAGGCCGCCCGCCGCCGCGAGCCGCACCGCGATGCGCAGGCACATCAGATCCAGGTACGCCGCGAAGACCCCGTCCCGGTCGAGGGGCCCCTGCGATGTGCCGCCGGCCCCGGCGGCCAGGGCCGCCCGCACCTCCGCCAGCAGCCGCAGTGTCAGGGGATGGCGGGCATCGGCGTCCCGGAGGATGCCGTCGGGGATCCCGAGGCGTGCTCGGGTCCGCCGGGCCGCCTCCTCACCGAGATCGCCGAGCCGGACACAGGGCGGCAGCCGCTCTCCCCCGAACGTCACCGGCCCCCCGTCCGGCGACGCGCCTGCACCTCCACCACGCCCCCGGAAGCCCACGTCCTCGCCCGGCCCGGCCTCCCCGGCCCGCCCCGCACCGGCGCCGTCCTCCGGCGGCGGCCCGCCGTCCCGCTCCCGCCGGGGTCCGCCGCCGGTGCTTCCGCCCGGGTCGTGCAGCAGCTCCGGGGGGAACTGCTCCCCCGCCGGTTCCCAGTACTCCTCCCGGCACGCCACGACGAGGCGCGCACCGCTCTCGCGCAACCAGTCGGCGGTCCCCGTCGCCCACTCGGCGAGCCGGTGGGCCAGCTCGGGCGGCATCTCCTCGGGGCTGTCGAGGAGCAGCAGCAGCGGACGCCCGGCCGCCCGCGCGAGCCGTGCCAGCCGGCCGGGGTCGATGTCGCCGAGCTCCGCGGCTCCACCGGCGGGCGACTGCGCACCTGCCGGGTCGCTTCCGGTCCACGCGCCGGGTAGCCCGGTGCCCGAGGCCGCCACGATCCGTCCCGCGCGCTCCAGCGCGCGGGCCGCCGCGTCGGCCACCGAGCCGTCCGAGGCCAGCAGGTCGGCGCCGCGCAGCCACAGCGTGGGCGCCGGTTCGGGGCCCTGGGCCCGGCGGGCGGCGAGCGCCGCGAGTTCCGTCGTTCGGCCGCTGCCCGGGTCGCCGACCAGGGCGAGGAGGGCCGCCTCACCGACCGCGAAGGCGGCGAACTCCCTGATGGTGTCGGGCCGTTCGGCCGGCTCCGGTGCCACGGAGAGGATTCCGGTGCCGAAACCGGTGCGCGCCTCGGCCGTCGCGTCCGCCGCCGTTCCCGGCTCCGTGTCCGCGCGGGCGGCGCGGGGGCCGGTGCGCGTCCGCTCCCCCGCCCCCTCACCGGCGCCCGCGGCGGTGCCGAACGCCGCTCCCGGCCCGTCCGAGCCCAGCGACGTGGCCGTCAGTTCCAGTACTCCTGCCCAGTTCAGGTCGGCCCCGTAGGCGGGCACGGTCGAGGCGTTGCGCTCCAGCAGTTCCGCGAGCACCGGCGGGAGTCCCCGGCCCCGCAGGGGTACGGCCAGGCCCGCCGTCGGGTGCTCCGTGCGCAGCGCGGTGCCGAGCACCGCCACGACCGCGCCCGTGCCGGGGTCGATCACCGGCCCGCCGGCCGCGCCCCCGCCGAGACGGAGCGCTTCGGCTCCGGCCGTGCCGATCGCGAGCTCCAGCGCGGTGTCGAGCAGATGGAAGCGGTCCGTCGCCGCGTACGAGGCGGCCGTCGTGCCGAGCACGCGTGCCTCCCGCCAGCCGCCCGCGGCGATCCGGACGTACGCGCCGGTCCCGACCCGGTCCCGCACGGTGACGGGGAGCGGGGTCAGGCCGAGGCCCTCGGTGCGTACGAGTGCCAGGTCGGCCTCGGGCAGCGGCGTCACCGCGTCGGCGTCCAGCACGTGGGAGCGGCCGTCGGGCGTGTGCAGGACCAGGCGGGCCAGGCCGTCCACCGCCTCGTGGCTGGTGACGACGGTGCCGTGGTGGTCGGCGGCGAACCCCGTGCCGCGCGGGCGTCCCGCCAGGTCGCGGAGATGCACCAGGGCCGTGTCCGGCGGCGCCTCCGGGGCGTCGCCCGGTGTCCGCCGGCCCTCGCCGCGAGGGCCACGTCCCGCCATGGTCGAACCTCCCGCCGTGCGCCTGATCCGACGGTAGGCACCGGGTGATCGACGGGACAGATCGCGTGGTGAACGCGCCCCCTTCCACCCCCTCGGTTCACTCCGAGCGCCCGCCCGAAGGGGTGAAGGAACGGGGGTGGATGGATACACCCTTGAGTGGGGGAACCGAGGGGGGACCGTGGAGCGGCGATCAGGAGCAACCCCGTGATCGTCGCTCCACGGGTACGGGCGGAGCGCCGGGCGATCCGCCCGGCACGCGGTGCTGCCGAGCACGCCCGGGCGCCCCCGGCCCGGTGTTCAGCCGAACACGGCCAGGCTCTTGGCCTTGCCCTTGTGTTCCTCCACCAGTGCGAGGAATCGACCCGCCGGGTCGTAGACGGCGACGGCGCCCTTCCCCGCGTACTCCTCGGGCATGTCGAGGCGCACGCCGTTCAGGAGCAGCCGGCCCCGCCGGTCGTCCACGTCCCAGCGCGGGAACGCGGCGGCGGCGGCCTCGGCGATGGGCATGACGGTCAGTTCCTGCTGGAGCTGGTCCAGGGTCCGCGCCGTGTCCAGCTTGTACGGGCCGACGCGGGTGCGGCGCAGGGCGGTCAGATGGCCGCCGACGCCCAGGTCCGCGCCGAGGTCGCGGGCGAGCGCCCGGATGTAGGTGCCGGAGGAGCAGACCACCGACACGATCAGGTCGAGGACGGGTGTGCCGTCCTCCGCGACCGCGTCCCGGACGTCGTACACCGCGAACGACGAGATGGTCACCGGGCGGGCCGGGATCTCGAAGTCCTCGCCCTCCCGGGCCCGCTTGTACGAGCGCACGCCGTCGATCTTGATGGCGCTGACCTTGGACGGCACCTGCATGATGTCGCCGCTCAGCTTGGCGATCCCGGCGTCGATGGCGTCCCGCTTCACACCCGAGGCGTCGACCGAGGACGTGATGTCGCCCTCCGCGTCGTCCGTCAGCGTGTTCTGCCCGAGCCGGATCGTGCCGAGGTACTCCTTCTCGGTCAGCGCGAGGTGACCGAGCAGCTTGGTCGCCTTCTCGACGCCGAGGACGAGCACGCCCGTCGCCATGGGGTCGAGGGTGCCGGCGTGGCCGACGCGACGGGTCCTGGCGATCCCGCGCATCTTGGCGACCACGTCGTGCGAGGTGAAGCCCGACGGCTTGTCGACGACGACAAGCCCGTCGGGCGTCCTGAGCTTCTCCGTCATTCGGCGGCGTCGTCCTCGTCGTCCTCGCCCGGCTTCTTGTACGGGTCGGCGTCACCGGCGAAGGCGGCGCCCGCCGAGACCTCGCGCACCTTCGCGTCGGAGGCGCGCGCCTTGTCGAGGAGGTCCTCGATGGTCTTGGCGGTGTCCGGCAGGGCGTCCGCCACGAAGGTCAAGGTCGGCGTGAACTTCACGCCGGCCGCCGCGCCCACGGCGGACCGGAGCACGCCCTTGGCGCTCTCCAGGCCCGCGGCCGCGGCCGCCCGCTCCTCGTCGTCCCCGTACACCGTGTAGAAGACGGTCGCCTCCCGGAGGTCCCCGGTGACCCGGGTGTCCGTGATGGTCACATGCGAACCGAGCCGCGGGTCCTTGATCCCGCGCTGCAGCTTCTGGGCCACCACCTCTCGAATGAGGTCCGCCAGCCTCTTCGCCCGCGCGTTGTCGGCCACTGGTCCGTCTCCTTCTTCGCCTTGCTTGTTCCGTCAGTCTTCGTCTTTGTGGAGTCTGCGCCGTACCGACAGCAGATCCACCTCCGGTCGCGCCGCGACGAGCCGTTCGCACCGGTCCAGGACGTCGGTGAGGTGCTCGGTGTCTCCGGAGACCACCGCCAGGCCGATCTCGGCCCTGCGGTGGAGGTCCTGGTTACCCGTCTCGGCCACGCTCACCGCGTACTTCCGCTGAAGTTCGGCGACGATCGGCCGGACGAGGGAGCGCTTCTCCTTCAGCGAGTGCACGTCGCCGAGGAGCAGATCGAAGGACAGTGTCCCCACGTACATATGTGTTCCGGATGTCCCGCCGGTACGGGGTAGATGGCCCGGCCACATGTATGGCCGGGACATCAGAACCGTACAACGAAGGGCCGGGGTCCTCGACAGGGTTTCCGGGCGGGGCCCCGGCAAACGGCAAGCTGGCCGGCGGTGACGAGTCACCGCCGGCCAGCTCACACAACCGCCTTACGAGCGCGGCTTCTCGCGCATCTCGTACGTCGCGATGACGTCGTCGACCTTGATGTCGTTGAAGTTTCCGAGGTTGATACCACCCTCGAAGCCTTCACGGATCTCGGTGACGTCGTCCTTGAAGCGACGCAGCCCGGAGATGTTGAGGTTCTCCGCGATGACCTTGCCGTCGCGGACGAGGCGCGCCTTGGTGTTGCGCTTGACCTCGCCCGAGCGGACCAGGACACCGGCGATGTTGCCCAGCTTGGACGACTTGAAGACCTCGCGGATCTCCGCCGTGCCGAGCTCGACCTCCTCGTACTCCGGCTTGAGCATGCCCTTGAGGGCCGCCTCGATCTCCTCGATGGCCTGGTAGATCACCGAGTAGTACCGGACGTCGACGCCTTCGCGCTCCGCCATCTGCGCCGCGCGGCCCGCAGCGCGGACGTTGAAGCCGATGACGATGGCGTCGGAGCCGGTCGCCAGGTTGATGTCCGACTCGGTGACCGCACCCACACCGCGGTGCAGGACCCGGATGTCGACCTCGTCGCCGACGTCGAGCTGGAGCAGCGAGGACTCGAGAGCCTCCACCGAACCGGACGCGTCGCCCTTGATGATGAGGTTGAGTTCCTGCACCAGACCGGCCTTGAGGGCCTCGTCCAGGTTCTCCAGGGAGAACCGGACTCCGCGCCGGGCGAAGTTGGCGTTGCGCTCACGCGCCGCGCGCTTCTCGGCGATCTGGCGGGCCGTGCGGTCCTCGTCGACGACGAGGAAGTTGTCGCCGGCGCCGGGGACGTTGGTGAGACCCAGGACCAGGACGGGGGTCGACGGACCCGCTTCCTCGACGTTGTTGCCGTTGTCGTCGAGCATCGCCCGGACACGGCCGTACGCGTCGCCGACCACCATGGTGTCGCCGATGCGCAGCGTGCCGCGCTGGACCAGGACCGTCGAGACGGCACCACGGCCACGGTCGAGGTGGGACTCGATCGCGATGCCCTGCGCGTCCTGCTCCGGGTTGGCCCGCAGGTCGAGCGAGGCGTCCGCGGTGAGGACCACGGCCTCCAGCAGGCTCTCGATGTTGAGGCCCTGCTTGGCGGAGATGTCGACGAACATCGTGTCGCCGCCGTACTCCTCGGCCACCAGACCGAACTCGGTGAGCTGACCGCGCACCTTGGTCGGGTCGGCACCCTCGACGTCGATCTTGTTGACCGCGACCACGATCGGCACGTCGGCCGCCTTGGCGTGGTTCAGCGCCTCGATCGTCTGAGGCATCACACCGTCGTTGGCCGCCACCACGAGGATCGCGATGTCGGTCGACTTGGCACCGCGGGCACGCATGGCGGTGAACGCCTCGTGACCGGGGGTGTCGATGAAGGTGATCTTGCGCTCTTCACCGTTGACCTCGGTGGCGACCTGGTACGCACCGATGTGCTGCGTGATACCGCCGGCCTCGCCCGCGACGACGTTCGTCTTGCGGATGGTGTCCAGCAGTCGGGTCTTACCGTGGTCGACGTGACCCATGACGGTCACGACCGGCGGACGGACCACGAGGTCTTCCTCGTCGCCCTCGTCCTCGCCGAACTCGATGTCGAAGGACTCGAGGAGCTCGCGGTCCTCCTCCTCCGGGCTGACGATCTCGAGGACGTAGTTCATCTCGTCCGCGAGGAGCTTCAGCGTCTCGTCGGAGACGGACTGCGTGGCAGTGACCATCTCGCCGAGGTTCATCATCACGGCGACGAGCGACGCCGGGTTGGCGTTGATCTTCTCCGCGAAGTCGGTGAGGGACGCACCGCGCGACAGGCGGACGGACTGTCCGTTGCCGCGAGGCAGCATGACGCCGCCGACCGACGGGGCCTGCATGGCCTCGTACTCCTGGCGCCTCTGACGCTTCGACTTGCGACCACGACGGGCGGGCCCGCCGGGACGGCCGAACGCACCCTGCGTGCCACCACGGCCACCGGGACCACCCGGACGACCGCCGAAACCGGGACGGCCACCGCCGCCGCCACCGGGACCACCCGGACGGCCGGCGAAACCGCCGCCACCGCCACCGGGGCCACCGGGACGACCCGCGAAACCGCCGCCACCGCCACCGGGACGACCGGCGAAACCGCCGCCGCCACCCGGACGACCGCCGCCACCGGCACCGCCGGGACGACCGCCGCCACCGGGACCACGGCCACCGCCGGGGCCACCACCGGGACGCGGGCCCGCAGCGGGACGCTGCGGCATCATGCCGGGGTTCGGACGGTTGCCGCCGGGGCCGCCGCCGGGACGCGGAGCGCCGCCCTGCGGACGGGGCATGCCGCCCGGGCTCGGACGGGCACCGCCCTGGCCCTGCGGACGCGGAGCGCCGCCGGGACCGCCCTGCGGACGGGGACCACCCTGGCCGGCGCCCTGCGGACGCGGGGCGCCCGGGGCACCGGGGCCACCGGGACGCGGCGCGCCGCCCGGACGGGGCGCCTGCGGGCGCGCCATGCCGGTGGAGCCACCAGAGGTGAAGGGGTTGTTGCCCGGACGGGGACCGGCCGGACGGGCGCCGGGACGCGGGGCCTGGCCGCCGGGACGCGGAGCGCCCTGACGGTCACCGCGGTCGCCGCGCTCGGGACGGTCGCCACGACCCTGGCCGCCCTGGCCGGGGCCACCGGCGGGACGGGCACCGGGACGCGGAGCCTGGCCGCCGGGACGCGGGGCGCCCGGACGGGCACCCGCGGCGGGGGCGGAGGGAGCCGACGGCGCCGACGGGGGCGCCGTGAACTCGGGCGCGGCCGGAGCCGGAGCCGCCGGAGCGGGCTTCGGGGCCGGCTTGGGACCCGGGCGCGGGCCCGGTGCCGCCGGGGTGACCGGGGCGGCGGCCGCGGGCTTCTCGGCCGCGGCCGGCTTCGGGGCCGGCGGGCGCGGGGCGGCCGGACGGGCGGCCTGCGCCGGAGAGGGGGCGCCCGGCTTGGCCGGAGCAGCCTTGCGCGGTGCGGGCTTGCCGCCACCGCCGCCCTGCTGGAGGGCGTCTGTCAGCTTGCGTACAACGGGCGCCTCGATCGTCGAGGACGCCGAACGGACGAATTCACCGAGTTCTTGGAGCTTGGCCATGACGACCTTGCTCTCCACCCCGAACTCCTTGGCGAGTTCGTATACCCGGACCTTAGCCACTTCGCTCCTTTTAGGTCCGGGTTGCGTCCGGACCGTCGCTACTTCATGGGCGTACTCATCGCGTGCTCATCGAGTGCTCATCGCAATCTCGACCTACTTCCAACTCGCGGGGTACCAGGGCCGCACGGGGTTCCGTGCGACACGTCTTACGGTGTTGCCTGCTCGGCAACCGTCTCCTCGACCACTCGGCGCAACGCCTTCGTGTCGAGCGGTCCCTGGGCACGCAGCGCCCGTGGGAACGCCCGGCGGCGGACCGCCAGGTCGAGACAGACCACGGCGGGGTGTACATACGCACCCCGGCCGGGCAGCGTACCGCGAAGATCAGGGACGCATGCGTCCTCGATCGCCACGATGCGCAGCAGATCGGTCTTGACCGCTCGCTCCCGGCACCCGACACAGGTGCGTTCGGGGCATGCGCGGGCTCGCGTCCGGTCAGACACTCTTAAGTCTACCTCCCCGCACGGACCTCACCCCTTCGGGCCAGGTATCGAACAGTCGCCGTGCGTAAAACTGTCGTGATCGAAGCGTCACGCGGCCGGGATCCGTTCCCCCGGCCGCGTGACGTCCGTCTCAGTCCTGCTTCTCGTCCGGCTGCTCGGTGTCCGGGCGGATGTCGATGCGCCAGCCGGTCAGCCGGGCGGCGAGGCGGGCGTTCTGCCCCTCCTTGCCGATGGCCAGCGACAGCTGGTAGTCCGGGACGGTCACCCGGGCGGAGCGGGCCGCGAGGTCGACGACCTCGACCTTGGAGACCCGGGCCGGGGACAGCGCGTTCGCCACCATGTCGGCCGGGTCGTCCGACCAGTCGACGATGTCGATCTTCTCGCCGTTCAGCTCGGCCATCACGTTGCGCACCCGGCCGCCCATCGGGCCGATGCAGGCGCCCTTGGCGTTCAGGCCGGAGCGGGTGGAGCGGACCGCGATCTTGGTGCGGTGGCCGGCCTCGCGGGCGATGGCGGCGATCTCGACGGAGCCGTCGGCGATCTCCGGCACCTCCAGGGCGAAGAGCTTCTTCACCAGGTTGGGGTGCGTACGGGACAGGGTCACCGACGGGCCGCGGACGCCCTTGGCCACCCGGACGACGTACGAACGCAGCCGGGTGCCGTGCTGGTACTGCTCCCCGGGGACCTGCTCCTGCACCGGCAGGATGGCCTCCATCTTGCCGATGTCGACCATCACGTTCTTCGGGTCGCGGCCCTGCTGGACCACGCCCGTGACGATGTCGCCCTCACGCCCGGCGTACTCGCCGAGCGTCGCGTCGTCCTCGGCGTCCCGCAGGCGCTGCAGGATGACCTGCTTGGCGGTGGTGGCGGCGATACGGCCGAATCCCGACGGTGTGTCGTCGAATTCGCGTGCCTCCTGCCCCTCCTCCAGGTCCTCGGGGTCCTCCTTCGCCCACACGGTCACGTGGCCGCTCTCCCGGTTGAGCTCCACGCGCGCGTGGCGGCGGCTTCCGTCGGTGCGGTGGTAGGCGATGAGGAGGGCCGACTCGATCGCCTCGACCAGCAGGTCGAAGGAGATCTCCTTCTCCCGTACCAGGCCCCGCAGGGCACTCATGTCGATGTCCACGGCTACGCCTCCTCTGCGTTCTCTTCGTTCGTGTCGTTCTTGTTCTTGCGGTTGAACTCGACCTGGACGCGCGCCTTGGCGACGTCCGAGAAGGCGAGCCGCCTGGCGGTGGGCTTGCGCCCCTTCACGCCGGGCACTTCGACGTCGATGCCTTCGTCGTCGACCCGGAGGATCCGGGCGACCAGTTCGTCGCCCTCGCCCAGCTGGAACTTCACGAGCCGGTCGACGGCGCGCACGTAGTGGCGGTGCTCCTTGAGCTCGCGCTCGGCACCGGGGGTTCCGACCTCGAGGGTGTACTCGCCCTCGCCCATCGCGTCGGTCTCGTCGAGCTTCGCCGAGAGCGCGCGGCTCACATCGGCGATCTGGTCCAGATCGGCACCGGCGTCCGAGTCGACGACGACACGCAGCACGCGCTTGCGCCCCACCGAGTCCACCTCGATCTCCTCGAGATCGAGTCCCTGAGAGCCGACGAGCGGTTCCAGAAGTTCTCGCAGCCTCTCGCTCTGGGTGGTGCTCATCCGGGTGACTCCTCGGCCGCGTGTGCTGTTGTGGGTAGGTCGCGTGTCAGGTCAAAGGGTATCCGGTCGCGGGGGGTGTTGCCGTCCACCGCGGCGGGCCGCGGCGCGGGACGCGGCGCCCGCTCCCGGGAGAGCCGCTGGCGGGTGCCGGGCCGGGGCGCGGGTACCGTGATCGCGGGCGTGCCGCCCTCCCTTTCGTTCGAGCCTGCCGAGGACGTCTGCCGTGCCGTTCACCCTGCCGCCGCGCACCCCGTCGGGGCCGCGCCGAAGGAGCCTGCTCGCGTCGGCCGCGGGCGCGTTCGCACTAGCGGGCTGCTCCGCCCCCGAGTCCGCCACCGACACCGCCGGCGAGAGCCCGTCCGCGGGCGACCGGGCACGCGCGCGTGCGGCCCGCGACAGCGAGACGCTCGCCGCGCGGTACACCGCCGTGATCGCCGCGCACCCGCCCCTGGCCGCGCGGCTCACCCCGTTGCGCGACGAGGTCGTCCGGCACGCGAAGGTCTTCGCCGCCGGCCGGAAGCCCGCGTCCCCGTCGGCCTCGGCCACGGGTTCCGCCTCGGCGTCCGCGACTCCGTCCGCGAGCGCCTCAGCCGCCGTACCGGAGCGGGAGAAGGACGCTCTCGCCGACCTGGCCACGGCCGAGCGCACGCTCGCGGACCGGCGCGCCAAGGAGCTGTTGGAGGTACCGGGAGAGCTCGCCAGACTGCTGGCGTCGGTGGCGGCCGCCGGGGCGGGGCACGCCTTTCTGTTGACGGAGGACGGCAAGTGAGCACGCCGGGGACCGAGAAGAGGTCCGGGTCGAAGGCCCGGAAGGCCGCGGAGCTGAAGGCCCTGCAGGCCGCGCTGGGCGCCGAGCACGCGGCGGTGTACGGGTACGGCGTCGTCGGTGGCAGGATCGCCGGGGAGCGCCGGGACGAGGCCCGCGCGGCGTACGACGGGCACCGGGCGCGGCGGGACGAGCTGGAGCGTCTGGTGCGTGACCTGGACGGGCAGCCGGTGGCCGCCGCGGCGGCGTACGCGCTGCCCTTCGCCGTGCCGGACTCGGCGGCGGCGGTACGGCTGGCCGCCGAGCTGGAGGAGCGTGTGGCCGGGGTCTACGGCGACCTGGTGCGGGCGGCCGAGGGGGCGCGGCGGCGCAGTGCGGCGGACGCGCTCAGGGAGGCGGCGGTGCGGGCGGTGCGCTGGCGCGGCGGGAGCGTAGCCTTCCCTGGTCTCGCCGAACGGGCGGCCGGCCCCTCCGCGTCGGCGACCTCACCGACGTAACGCGACCTGGAAGGAACAACTCGCGCATGGCTTTCGAACCGCCGCAGCGCCTCGTGCGGGCGCTCGGCGAGACGCGGCACAACGGGACCGACGGGGCCGCCGAGTGGCTGGAGAAGCTGCCCGAGCAGGTTCAACACGCCGCTGATCTACGCGAGTTGACGGTCGAGCGGGTGCAGGCGCCGGGTGGCCGGAGCAGTCTGGTGGTCCTGGTACGGCAGATGGACGGGACGCCGGCCGTGCTCAAGCTGGCACCCGGCCGGGCCCGCCCCGAGCACGAGCGGGCGGCACTGGCGCACTGGGACGGCTTCGGCGCCGTACAGCTGCTCAATCCCGGGGACGCCCCGGATGTGCTCCTGCTGGAGCGGCTGCACCCCGAGGTCTCGGTGCGGTCGCTGCCGGAGGCGAAGGCGCTGCTGGAGGCCGCGGGGACGTTGCGGCGGCTGTGGGTGGAGCCGCCAGCCGGACACGTCTTCGAGACGGTGGCCGAGCGGACCGGACGGCAGGCCGAGGCGATGCGGGCGAGCGCCGACGACGAGACCGGGCCCCTGGTGGACGCGGCACTCACGGCGCGCGGGGACCTGCTGGCCGACGCCCCCGAACAGCGGCTGCTGCACGGCACCTTCCGGCAGAGCAAGGTGCTGGCCGGGGAGCGGCTGCCGTGGCTGGCCGTGGGCCCCGATCCGGTGGTCGGCGAGTGTGCCTTCGATCTGGCCCGGCTGGTCCGCGACCGCGTGGAGGACCTGATCGCCTCGCCGTCGGGTGCCTCGATCACCCGCCGCCGGGTGAAGCGGCTGGCCGAGTCACTGGATCTGGACCAGGAGCGGCTGCGCGGCTGGACGCTGTTCCGGGCGGTCGAGTCCGGTGTCCGGGCCCGGCGGGTCGGCCGCCCGCGGGACGCGGAGCTGCTGCTGGAGTTCGCGGGCTGGCTCTGAGAGTGCGGGTCGCGGCGGCTCCCGGCCCGCGGGACACGTGGTGACGTGCCCGGCGGGCCGGGAGCGGTCGGATGCTAGGCCGACAGGCGGGCGATCGCCTCGTCGACTGTGAGCTCCTCGCGCTCGCCGGTGCGGCGGTCCTTGAGCTCCAGGACGCCCTCGGCGGAGCGCCGGCCGGCGACCAGGATCTTCGGCACGCCGATGAGTTCGGCGTCGGTGAACTTCACGCCGGGCGAGACGCCGGCCCGATCGTCCACCAGGACGCGGACGCCGGCGGCGGCCAGCTTGTCGGAGACGTCGAGGGCGAGTTCGGTCTGCAGGGCCTTGCCGGCGGCGACCACGTGGACGTCGGCCGGGGCGATCTCCTTGGGCCAGCACAGGCCCTGCTCGTCCGCCGACTGCTCCGCCAGCGCCGCCACGGCACGCGAGACGCCGATGCCGTAGGAGCCCATGGTGACGCGGACCGGCTTGCCCTGCTGGCCGAGGACGTCGAGCTGGAAGGTGTCGGCGTACTTGCGGCCCAGCTGGAAGATGTGGCCGATCTCGATGGCGCGGTCCAGCTTGAGGCCGGTGCCGCACTTGGGGCAGGGGTCGCCCTCCTCGACCACGACCACGTCGAGGTACTCGTCGACCTCGAAGTCGCGGCCGGCGACGACGTTCTTCGCGTGCTTGCCGTCCTTGTTGGCGCCGGTGATCCAGGCGGTGCCGGGGGCCACCCGCGGGTCGGCGAGGTAGCGGACCTTGTCCAGACCCTGCGGGCCGACGTAGCCGCGCACGAGGTCGTCGCGGCCCTCGAAGTCCTCGGCGGTGACCAGCTCCACGACCGCCGGTGCGAGGTGCTCGCCCAGCTTGCCGAGGTCGACCTCGCGGTCGCCGGGGACGCCCACGGCGACGATCTCGCCGTCGACCTTGACCAGCAGGTTCTTCAGGGTGGCGGAGGCAGGTACGCCGAGGTGCTCGGCCAGCGTCTCGATGGTCGGCGTGTCGGGGGTGTCCAGCTCCTCGACCGGGCCGTGCTCCCCGGAGACGGGCGTGAGCGGGAAGGTGACCGCCTCCGTGTTCGCCGCGTAGTCGCAGGCGGGGCAGTCCACGAAGGTGTCCTCGCCCGCGGCGGCCGGGGCGAGGAACTCCTCGGAGGCCGAGCCGCCCATGGCGCCGGAGACGGCGGACACGATCCGGTAGTCCAGGCCGAGGCGCTCGAAGATCTTCCGGTACGCGGCGCGGTGCAGCGCGTAGGACTCGGCGAGGCCCTCGTCGGTGGTGTCGAACGAGTACGAGTCCTTCATCTGGAACTCGCGGCCGCGCAGCACGCCGGAACGCGGACGGGCCTCGTCGCGGTACTTCGTCTGGATCTGGTAGAGCATCACCGGCAGGTCCTTGTAGGACGTGCACTGGTCCTTGACGACGAGGGTGAAGATCTCCTCGTGGGTCGGGCCGAGGAGGTAGTCGCCGCCCTTGCGGTCCTTCAGGCGGAACAGCAGGTCGCCGTACTCCTCCCAGCGGCCGGACGCCTCGTAGGGCTCCTTGGGCAGCAGAGCCGGGAGCAGGACCTCCTGGGCGCCGATGGCGTCCATCTCCTCGCGGACGACACGGGAGATGTTGTCGAGCACCTTCTTGCCCAGCGGCAGCCAGGTCCAGATGCCCGCGGCGTTGCGGCGCACGTAGCCGGCGCGGACGAGCAGCTTGTGGCTGAGCGTCTCGGCGTCCGCCGGGTCGTCACGCAGTGTCTTGACCATCAAACGGGACATGCGCTGGACCTGGGCCATGGTTCTCGACTCCTGCTGCGTAAGGGTGATGGCAAGGAGGTTAGCCGGGCGGCACGGGACGGTGGAAATCGAATTGCGGCGCCGGGTCCGGCCGGGGCCTCCGGGGGCACCGTCTAGCGGCGCCGCAGCGGCAGGGGGGCGCCCATGACCGCGTACGGTTTCGGGGCGCTCGGGAAGAGGACCTGGCGGGCCAGGTCCGTGTAGCCGAGCGAGTGGTACAGGCCGCGGGCGGGGCTGTCGGTGTCGATGGCGGAGAGGATCGAGCGGGGTTCGGCGGCGCCGTCCGTGATGGTGGTGATCAGGGCCCGGCCGATGCCCTGGTTCTGGTGGTCCGGGTGGACGTGCAGCTCGGTGATCACGAAGGAGTTGTCGAGCCAGCCGTCCTGGCCCCGGCCGCGCAGATACGGCTCGACGACCGTGGACCACCAGTGCGTGCGGTCGTTGGGCATGCCGTAGACGAAGCCGGCGAGCCGCCCGTCGGAGGTGGTGGCGCCGAGCGCGCGGGCCCCCGGGTAGACCAGGTGCCGGAGCACGATCTGCCGCCGTACGGCGATCTCGTCGGCGCCGAGCCCGAAGGCCAGCGCCTGCACGGCGAGCGCCTCGTCGACCCGCGCGGCGAGATCCAGCGGGCCGATGACCACGTCGTCGGGGCTGTGGGGACCCTGACCGGGAAAGCGCAGCATGCCGGGGAGACTACAGGGAGCTACCGGGTGTCAGAACAGCACACTCATGAAGGCCCCGACCTCACGGAATCCCACGCGCCGGTACGTCGCCCGGGCGGCGGTGTTGAAGTCGTTGACGTAGAGGCTGACGACGGGCGCGACGTCCTGGAGCGCGTAGCGCAGCACGGCGGCCATGCCGGGTGCGGCGAGTCCCCGGCCCCGGTATTCGGGGGCGACCCAGACGCCCTGGATCTGGCAGGCGTGATCCGTGGCGGCGCCGATCTCCGCCTTGAAGACGACCTTGCCCTCCTCGTCCAGCCGGGCGAAGGAGCGTCCGGAGCCGACGAGTTCGGCGACCCGGGCCTGGTAGAGCAGTCCGCCGTCGCCGGCCATCGGGGAGACGCCGACCTCCTCGGTGAACATCGCCACGCACGCGGGCATGATCGTCTCCATCTCGTCCTTGCGCATACGGCGGACGTACGGATCCGGGGCGATGGCGTCGGGGAGCCGGTCGGTGACCATCAGCGGCTGGTTGCCGCGGACCTCGCGGGCGGGACCCCAGTTGGGTTCGAGCAACCGCCACAGCTGGGTGGTGGGTTCGGCGGGACCGACGATGGAGGAGCAGCGGCGGCCGGCACGGCGCGCGCGGTCGGCGAAGGCGCGCACGGCGCGGGGGGTGGCGCAGATCGGGACGAGGTTGGCGCCCGCGTAGCACAGGGACGTCAGCATGCCGTCCTCGTACCAGCCCCACATCTCGCCGCCGAGTCGCCACGGGTCGAGGCCGGCGACCTTGACCCGGGAGGCCACGAAGGCGTTCGCCACCGGCTCGCTGTCGAGGACGGCGAGCGCGGCGTCCAGGTCACTCGGTTCGAGGACCCTGGTGGTGGTCTGGGTCAACACGTGCGGGGGCCTCACCATACGGTCTGCTGGTTTCCGCACTGTACCCGGCACGGGTGTGCGGCGCCGCCCGTGCCCGCCGACTCGACCCGGCCTCAGGCGGCGTTCGAGGGGGCCCGGGGGCGCGAAGCCCCCGGGGCGGGCGGGGCGGAGCGTCAGCCCGCGACCGATACCGACGGCTCGCCGGAGGCGATGCCCTCGGCCTCCATCTGCTCGGCGAGCTTCATGGCCTCTTCGATGAGGGTCTCGACGATCTTCGACTCGGGGACGGTCTTGATGACCTCGCCCTTCACGAAGATCTGGCCCTTGCCGTTGCCGGAGGCGACGCCGAGGTCGGCCTCGCGGGCCTCGCCCGGGCCGTTCACGACGCAGCCCATGACGGCGACGCGGAGCGGGACCTCCATGCCGGTGAGGCCCGCGGTGACCTCTTCGGCGAGCTTGTAGACGTCGACCTGGGCGCGCCCGCAGGACGGGCAGGAGACGATCTCCAGGCCGCGCTGCTTGAGGTTGAGGGACTCCAGGATCTGGAGACCGACCTTGACCTCCTCGGCCGGCGGCGCCGACAGGGAGACGCGGATGGTGTCGCCGATGCCCTCGGAGAGCAGCGCGCCGAAGGCGACCGCCGACTTGATGGTGCCCTGGAACGCCGGACCGGCCTCGGTGACACCGAGGTGCAACGGGTAGTCGCACGCCGCGGCGAGCTGCCGGTAGGCATTGACCATCACGACCGGGTCGTTGTGCTTGACCGAGATCTTGATGTCCCGGAAGTCGTGCTCCTCGAACAGGGACGCCTCCCACAGCGCGGACTCCACCAGCGCCTCGGGAGTGGCCTTGCCGTACTTCTGCAGCAGCCGCTTGTCCAGCGAACCCGCGTTGACGCCGATACGGATCGGCGTGCCGGTGTCCTTCGCGGCCCGCGCGATCTCCTTCACCTGATCGTCGAACTGCTTGATGTTGCCCGGATTCACCCGCACCGCCGCACAACCCGCCTCGATCGCCGCGAACACGTACTTCGGCTGGAAGTGGATGTCCGCGATCACCGGGATCTGCGACTTGCGGGCGATCGTCGCCAGCGCGTCCGCGTCGTCCTGCGTCGGACACGCCACCCGCACGATCTGGCACCCCGACGCCGTCAGCTCCGCGATCTGCTGCAGCGTCGCCCCGATGTCCGACGTACGCGTCGTCGTCATCGACTGCACCGAGACGGGTGCGTCCCCACCCACGGCCACGGTTCCGACCTGGATCTGCCGGCTCTTCCGGCGCTCGGCGAGCTTGGTCGGAACGGACGGCATGCCGAGAGAAATCGCAGTCATCTGCTGTGCAACCCCAAGTGATGGATCAAGGTCCCGGGACAGTGGGCTCCAGGGAACGAGATTACGGCACGGCCCTCGGACCGAGCACATCCCGTGCGTAAACCCACTCATTGGTGGCGGCCGGGCACACACGGTGCCCGGCCGCCATGAACGCGGTCTTCCTAGCTGATTCTCACCGGGTTAACGACGTCCGCGATCAGCACCAGGATCGTGAAGCAGACGAAGATTCCGGCCACCACGTAGGCGACGGGCATCAGCTTCGCGACGTCGAACGGACCGGGGTCCGGCCGGCGCAGCACCTTCGCCGCGCTCCGCCGCAGCGACTCCCACAGGGCGCCCGCGATGTGCCCGCCGTCCAGCGGGAGCAGCGGGAGCATGTTGAACAGGAAGAGGGAGAGGTTGAAGCCCGCGACGAGCAGCAGCATCATCGCGACCTGCTGGGAGGCGGGGATGTCCAGCATGAAGACGTCGCCGCCGATGCGGGCCGCGCCGACCACGCCCATCGGGGAGTCCGCCTCGCGCGGGCCGTCGCCGAAGGCCGCGTCCCACAGGGCGGGGACCTTGCCGGGCAGCGAGACCAGCGACTCGACGCCGTTCTGCATCATGTCGCCCATGCGGTCCACGGACTGGCCGAAGGACTGCTCGACGATGCCGGAGGCGGGCGTGAAGCCGAGGAAGCCCGCGTACACGTACTTGCCCTGGACGTAGCCGCCGTCGCCGTCGGTCTTGCTGACCTGGTTCTTGATCAGGTGGGCGGTCAGGTCGAGGCGCTCGCCCTTGCGCTCGACGGTGAGCGTGACGTCACGGCCGGGGTTGGCGCGGATGTCGGACTGCAGGCTCGACCAGTCCTCGACCGGCTTGCCGTCGAACGCGACGATCTTGTCGCCGAGCTTGAGCCCGGCGGCCTTGGCGGGGGCGGGCTGGTCGCCCTTCTCGCACTTGGTGCGGTTCTCGCTCTGCTGGATGACGCAGTCGGAGACCCGGCCGACCGTGGTCGTCTGGGTGTTGATCCCGAACGTCATCATCACGCCGAGGAAGATCGCCACGGCCAGGATCAGGTTCATGAAGGGGCCCGCGAACATCACGATGACCCGCTTCCACGGCTTGCGCGTGTAGAAGAGGCGGGTCTCGTCGCCGGGCTTGAGCTCCTCGAAGGCGGCCGATCTGGCGTCCTCGATCATGCCGCGGAACGGGGAGCTGGAACGGGCCTCGATCCTGCCGTCGGGTCCCGGCGGGAACATCCCGATCATGCGGATGTAGCCGCCGAGCGGGACGGCCTTGATGCCGTACTCCGTCTCGCCCTTCTTGCGCGACCAGATGGTCGGGCCGAAGCCGACCATGTACTGCGGCACCCGGATGCCGAAGAGCTTGGCCGTCGACAGATGCCCCAGCTCGTGCCAGGCGATCGAGATGAGCAGGCCGACCGCGAAGACGACTATGCCGAGGATCATCATCAAGGTCGTCATGCACGGGCCTCCGCGGTCGTGTGCGCCGTCGTTCTGGTCAGCTCACGGGCCCGGGCGCGCGCCCAGGTCTCCGCTTCGAGGACGTCCGCGACGGTCAGGGAAGTTCCCGTCCGCGGCGTGCCGTGTTCCTCGACCACGCTCGTGACGGTCTCCATGATCCCGTTGAACGGCAGGGCGCCGTTCAGGAACGCGTCCACGCACTCCTCGTTGGCGGCATTGAACACCGCCGGCGCCGTCCCCGCGAGCTGTCCCACGTGCCGGGCGAGTCCGACGGACGGGAAGGCCTCGGTGTCGAGCGGGAAGAACTCCCAGTTCGAGGCCCTGGTCCAGTCGAACGCGGGCGCCGCGTCCGGGACGCGCTCGGGCCAGCCGAGGCCGATGGCGATCGGCCCGCGCATGTCGGGGGGCGTCGCCTGGGCCAGCGTGGATCCATCGGTGAACTCGACCATCGAGTGAACATACGACTGCGGATGCACCACCACCTCAATCCGCTCGAAGGGAATGTCGTAGAGGAGGTGCGCCTCGATGACTTCGAGCCCCTTGTTGACGAGGGTCGCGGAGTTCACCGTGATCACCGGCCCCATGGCCCAGGTGGGGTGGGCCAGGGCGTCCGCGGGGGTGACGTCCGCCAGCTCGGACTTCGTACGCCCCCGGAAGGGGCCGCCGGAGGCGGTGACGACGAGTTTGCGTACGTCGGCCCGGGTGCCGCCGGCGAGGGCCTGGAAGAGGGCCGCGTGTTCGGAGTCGACCGGGATGATCTGGCCCGGCTTGGCGAGCGCCTTCACCAGCGGGCCGCCGACGATGAGCGACTCCTTGTTCGCCAGCGCCAGGGTGCGTCCCGCCTCCAGGGCGGCGAGGGTCGGCGCGAGCCCGATGGAGCCGGTGATCCCGTTGAGGACGGTGTGGCAGTCGGAGGCGGCGACCCGGGTGGCCGCGTCGGGCCCGGCGAGGACCTCCGGGAGCCGCTCCCCCGCGCCGTACTGCGCGGCCAGCGCCTCGCGCAGGGCCGGGACGACGTCCTCGCGGGCGACGGCGACGGTCCGCACGCGCAGTCGGTGGGCCTGCTCCGCGAGCAGCCCGACCCTCCCGCCTGCGGCCGAGAGCGCGGTGACCCGGAAGCGGTCGGGGTTGCGCAGCACGAGGTCGATGGCCTGGGTGCCGATCGATCCGGTGGAACCGAGGATCACGACGTCCCGGACTCCGGCCACGGGGTCGAAGACGAGATGCGGATCGGCGAGGGGGGCTGGACTGTCGCTCATCCCCCCATTGTTGCCGCAACGCGCGCCCGGCAGGACAGGGCGCCCCACTCCTGGTCCGTTCGGCACCCCCGAACACCGCACGGAGCCGCGGCGGCCGCGCCTTCCGGGACGGCCGGTGCGCTCGATGCACCGTCACACTGCCGCGCCCGGCTCACCGCCTGCGGCGGCGGTTCCGGCGTGACTCGGCGGCGCGGCGGGGAGGGCCGGGCTGCGCGCCCTGCGCCGACTCGGCGGGAGGCCCGTCGGCGGGGGCGAACGCGCCTTCGACCACCCCGTCCGCCGTGTCCAGGGTGGGGGCTGTGAAGTGCAGGCCGTCGGCGGGCCCGCGGCGTCCGAGGCTCCCGGCGCCCTCGCCGGCGGCGTCCAGATTGAAGACGTAGCCGACGGACTCCTCCTTGATGGCCTCCGTCATGGCCCCGTACATCTCGAAGCCCTCGCGCTCGTACTCGACGATCGGCTCCCGGCCCAGGGTCCAGCGCAGTCCGATGCCGTCGCGCAGGTAGTCCATCTCGTAGAGGTGTTCGCGCCACTTGCGGTCGAGGACGGAGAGGACGACCAGGCGTTCCAGGTCGCGCAGGGCATCGGAGCCGAGCTCCGCCTCGCGGTCCGCGTACCGGGCGTGGATGTCCCCTGTCACCGCGTCGAGCAGGTCGTCGGCGGTGAGGTTCGCGCGGTCGCCGGCCGCCTCCTCCAGGTCGTCGACGGTGATCCGCACCGGATAGAGCTGCCGCAGGGCGCTCCACAGCCGCTCCAGATCCCACTCCTCCGGGAAGCCGTCGGCAGTCTCCTGCTCGACGTAGGCCCGCACGGTGTCGTCCATGAAGTGCCGGATCTGTCCGCTCAGGTCCTCCCCGTCGAGGACGCGGCGGCGCTCCGCGTAGATGAGCGTGCGCTGGCGGTTGAGGACCTCGTCGAACTTCAGGACGTCCTTGCGGGACTCGAAGTGCTGCTGCTCCAGCTGGGACTGGGCGGAGGCGATGGCGCGGGTGACCATCTTGTTCTCGATCGGTACGTCGTCGGGCACGTTCGCCATCGACATGACCCGCTCGACCACCTGGGCGCGGAACAGCCGCATCAGGTCGTCCTGGAGGGAGAGGTAGAAGCGGGAGGCGCCGGGGTCGCCCTGGCGGCCCGAGCGGCCGCGCAGCTGGTTGTCGATGCGCCGCGACTCGTGCCGCTCGGTGCCGAGGACGTACAGCCCGCCGAGATCCTTGACCTCCTCGTGCTGGGCGGCGACGTCCACCCGGACCTCGTCCAGCACGGACTGCCGGGTCTCCGGACCGGCGTCCTCCGGGAGCCGGGCGAGCGCCATCGCCTCGGGGTTGCCGCCGAGCATGATGTCGGTGCCGCGTCCCGCCATGTTCGTGGCCACGGTGACCGCGCCCCGGCGGCCGGCCTGCGCGACGATCTGCGCCTCGCGCTGGTGGTTCTTGGCGTTGAGCACCTCGTGCCGGATGCCCCTCTTCCTGAGCAGGGCGGACAGCACCTCGGACTTCTCGACGGAGGTGGTGCCCACCAGGACGGGCTGCCCGGCCCGGTTCCGCTCCTCGATGTCCGCAAGGATGGCGGCGTACTTCGCCTCCTCGGTGCGGTAGATCTGGTCGGGATCGTCACGGCGGGCCATCGGCCGGTTCGTCGGGATCGGCACGACGTGCAGCTTGTAGATCTGGTGGAACTCGGCCGCCTCGGTCATCGCGGTGCCGGTCATGCCGGCGAGCTTCTCGTACAGCCGGAAGAAGTTCTGCAGGGTGATCGTGGCGAGGGTCTGGTTCTCCTCCTTGACCGTCACGCCCTCCTTCGCCTCGATGGCCTGGTGCAGACCCTCGTTGTAGCGGCGGCCGGCCAGCAGGCGGCCCGTGTGCTCGTCGACGATCAGGACCTCCCCGTCCACCACGACGTAGTCCTTGTCCTTCTTGAAGTGCTCCTTCGCCTTGAGGGCGTTGTTGAGGTGCCCGATGAGCGGGGTGTGGTCGGACTCGTAGAGGCTCTCGATGCCGAGCTGGTCCTGGAGGTACTCCACTCCGCGGTCCAGGATCGCCACCGTGCGCTTCTTCGGGTCGTACTCGTAGTCGTGCTCGGCGCGCAGGCCGGCGAGCCGGTCCTTGTCCGCCTGGGTGGCGAAGTGCTCCTCCTGCACCCGCACGCCCTTCATCCGCTCGACCAGCCTCGCGAACGCCCCGTACCACTGGGTGGGCTGGTCGGCGGGACCGGAGATGATCAGCGGGGTGCGTGCCTCGTCGATCAGGATCGAGTCGGCCTCGTCGACGATCGCGAAGTGGTGCCCCCGCTGCACGAGTTCGTCCTTCGACCAGGCCATGTTGTCGCGCAGGTAGTCGAAGCCGAACTCGGTGTTGGTGCCGTACGTGATGTCGCAGGCGTACTGCGTCCGGCGCTGCGCGGGGGCGGCACCGGAGTTGATGACGCCGACGGTCAGGCCCATGAACCGGTAGGCGCGGCCCATCCACTCGGCGTCCCGCTCGGCCAGGTAGTCGTTCACCGTGACCAGGTGGACGCCCTTGCCGGTCAGCGCGTTCAGGTACACGGGGAGCGTGCCGACCAGGGTCTTGCCCTCGCCGGTCTGCATCTCGGCGATGTTGCCGAGGTGGAGCGCGGCTCCGCCCATGACCTGGACGTCGAAGTGGCGCATGCCGAGGGTGCGCCGCGCCGCCTCCCGCATCGCGGCGAACGCCTCGGGCAGCAGGTCGTCCAGGCTCTCGCCGTCGGCGTGACGCTGCCTGAACTCCGGTGTGAGGGCGCTCAGCTCCTCGTCGGTGAGGGCCCGGAATTCCTCCTCCAGGGAGTTGACCTGCTCGGCCACGCGCTCCAGCCTGCGCAGCATTCTTCCTTCGCCGGCGCGCATGATCCGGCCGGTGATGCTGTCGAGTCCTTTTCCCGGCACTGGAATTCCCCCACACCTAAAGGGCGTCCGCGAGCATGCGGATCCAGCGGTTGGCGCGCTGGAGTATGTGGACGCTCTGCTGATTCGCCGTGATCACCTCGCGCAGCACGGGGTCGCGGACGACCTCGAGCGCGCTGCGGAAGAGCTGCTGGACGACGGGCCGTTCACCGGGGCGCCCAGCGTCGAGCAGGGAGTCGACGTCGCGGACGTCGATCCGTCGGACCCGCAGGGCGTCGAAGGAGGCCACCGGCGGCCTCGGCTCGGCGTCGACCAGGGAAAGCGCGCAGTCGTTGAGGAGGACGGCGAGGGCGTCCCGGTGCGACTCGAAGGCGGTGGGCGCACTCACCCCCAGCTTTCCGGCGAGCGGCAATACCTCGTTCCGCACCGTCCGCAACGCCCGTGTCACATCGGCCTCGTACAGCTGACGCCATGCCTCCTTGCGCGCCCGCGTCAGCTGTACGGAAATTCCCTGACTGTGTTCTTCCCCGACCCCTTGGCGCATTTTCCGTCCCCGTTCGCCATTCTGGTCATTGTTGACGCATATTTTGCGTGCGGCAAGCGAC
Organism: Streptomyces sp. NPDC026417; assembly: GCF_055567695.1. Taxonomy (NCBI): domain Bacteria; kingdom Bacillati; phylum Actinomycetota; class Actinomycetes; order Kitasatosporales; family Streptomycetaceae; genus Streptomyces; species Streptomyces sp. NPDC026417. The sequence continues at coordinate 131,462 of NZ_JBVHPY010000019.1, read as the reverse complement.
AGAATGACGGACGGGGCGGAAAGGCATTCCTGGTGAAAAGGTCAGCGAATGGGGCGGTGCACGTTCTTGTGCCGGGACGGACCGGGTGTCGCGTCCGCGATCCAGGGACCCTCGCCGGACGGGTCGATCACGCCGTGCTCCAGCCAGGTGTACGTGCCGGACAGCACACCCTTGACCACCGTGCGGTCGAGGTCGTCGGTGTTGTGCCACAGCCGCCCGAAGAGTTCCTCGACGCGGATGCGGGCCTGGCGGCAGAACACGTCGGCCAGTTGGTAGGCCTCGCGGCCGTGGTCCTCGGTGGTGCGCAGGAGTTCGGCGCGTACGCAGGCCGCGCTCATCGCGAAGAGCTCGGCGCCGATGTCGACGATGCGGCCGAGGAAGCCCTGCTTGGTCTCCATGCGGCCCTGCCAGCGGGACATGGCGTAGAAGGTGGACCGGGCGAGCTTGCGAGCCGTCCGCTCGACGTACCGAAGGTGCCCGGAGAGGTCGACCTCGCGCTTGAACTCGCTGTAGGAATTCGGCAGTTGTCCGGGACCCGCGACCAGCTTGGGCAGCCACTTGGCGTAGAAGACGCCCGCGTTGGCGCCGGCCTTCGCCTTGTCGGACAGCGTCTTGTCGGGGTCGATCAGGTCACCCGCGACCTTGAGGTGGGCGTCGACCGCCTCACGGGCGATCAGCAGATGCATGATCTCCGTGGAGCCCTCGAAGATGCGGTTGATGCGCAGGTCGCGCAGGATCTGCTCGGCGGGGACGGCCCGCTCCCCGCGGGCTGCGAGCGACTCGGCGGTCTCGAATCCGCGGCCGCCGCGGATCTGGACCAGTTCGTCGGCCATCAGCCAGGCCATCTCCGAGCCATACAGCTTGGCGAGGGCGGCCTCGATGCGGATGTCGTTGCGGTCCTCGTCGGCCATCTGGGACGACAGGTCGAGGACGGCCTCCAGGGCGAACGTCGTCGCCGCGATGAAGGAGATCTTCGCCCCGACCGCCTCGTGGAACGCGACCGGCTTGCCCCACTGCTCCCGGGCCGCCGACCACTCGCGGGCGATCTTCAGACACCACTTGCCGGCGCCCACGCACATGGCGGGCAGCGACAGGCGCCCGGTGTTCAGCGTGGTGAGGGCGATCTTCAGCCCGGCGCCCTCGGCGCCGATCCGGTTCGCGGCGGGGACCCGGACGCGATGGAAGCGGGTGACGCCGTTCTCCAGGCCGCGCAGGCCCATGAAGGCGTTGCGGTTCTCGACGGTGACGCCCTCGGAGGCGGCCTCCACCACGAACGCCGTGATGCCGCCCTTGTGCCCCTCGGACCTCGGCACCCGCGCCATCACCACGAGGAGGTCGGCGACGACGCCGTTCGTCGTCCAGAGCTTCACCCCGTCGAGGACGTAGTCGTCCCCGTCCGGAACCGCCGTCGTGGCCAGCCGGGCGGGGTCGGAGCCCACGTCGGGTTCGGTCAGGAGGAACGCCGTGATGTCCGTGCGGGCACAGCGGGGCAGGAACGCGTCGCGCTGCTCCTGGGTGCCGAAGATCTTCAGCGGCTGCGGTACGCCGATCGACTGGTGTGCGGACAGCAGGGCGCCGATGGCGGGGCTCGCGGAGCCGACCAGGGCGAGCGCCTTGTTGTAGTAGACCTGTGTCAGGCCCAGGCCGCCGTACTTGGTGTCGATCTTCATGCCGAGGGCGCCGAGCTCCTTGAGCCCGTCGATCGTCTCGTCGGGGATCTGCGCCTCGCGCTCGATCCGGGCCGAGTCGATCTTCGTCTCGCAGAAGTCGCGCAGCTTGGCGAGGAACTCCTCGCCGCGCTGTGCGGCCTCGTCGGACGGCATGGGGTGCGGATGGATGAGGTCGAGCCGGAAGCGGCCGAGAAACAGTTCCTTGGCGAAGCTGGGCTTGCGCCAGTCCTGTTCGCGCGCGTCCTCCGCGACCTGTCGGGCCTCACGTTCGGTGACTGTGGGCTGGTGGGGTGTTGCGGACAAGAGGCTCACCTCGCCGCGAATAGGGATCTTGGGGCTGTTCGTTACCGACCGGTGCTACCCGATCGTATGTACCCGATCCGGTCCGCCCCCACCAGTCCTGGCGCAGCGTTCGGCCCAACGCGCACCCGTCCCGCCGCCCGCCGGACCTCCCCTGCGGCACGGGGGCGGCGTTGCGCCGGAGGCCCTCGCGGGGGACCGTCGGGGGCACCCGCCCGCGATGGCGGCCGAGGCGTCCCGGGCGCTCGCACGGGATCCGTCCCGCACCCTCGCGGGCCCCTGGCGGGCGGAGGGGGCGGAGGCCGGCGCGAGTGTCCCCGGGTCGGCGTGGGAGGCGTCGTCGCACGGGTGCGGAAGGCGTGATCGCGCGGGTGCGTGACGCGTGACCGCGCCGGTGCGTGACGCGTGACCGCGCGGGTGCGTGAGCGCGGCACCGGAGCGGCCCCGGCGCGCGGGCCGGGACCGTGCCGTGCGCGCGTCCCGGCGACGGTCCCGGACGCACGCCGGGAACGCGCTCCGAGGAAGCTGTCGAAGCACTTCGACAGCCTATGGACGGCACGGGCGAACTGTCCTACCGGGCCTGCGACTTCGGGACCGGGGTCGCGGCCGTCACCGTCCGGGCCGCGGGCGAGGGGACCGTGGAGGTGTCACTGGACGGCGGCCCGGCGCTCGCGACCCTCACGCCGCACCCGACGAAGGGCCCCTACGACTGCACGACCCTCGCCGCCGGGTTCACCTCGGCCGGTGTGCACGACCTCCACCTGGGACTGCGCGGCACGCTGCGGCTCGCGCACGTCGGCCTCTCCGACTGAGGGTCCGGGCAGGCCGACACGAGGGGCCCGGCATTCCGGCTGCCGGGCCCCTCGACCCACGACAACGGCCGGAGCCCCCGCACAGTGGGCTCCGGCCGCCGGTTTCGAACGGTCCTACAGCGCGAGGCCCGTCAGGACCAGCACGCGCTCGTACGTGTAGTCGTCCATCGCGAAGCGCACGCCCTCACGGCCCACGCCCGACTGCTTCACGCCGCCGTACGGCATCTGGTCGGCGCGGTAGGAGGGCACGTCGCCGACCACGACGCCGCCGACCTCCAGGGCCCGGTGGGCGCGGAAGGCGGTCTGCAGGTCGTGCGTGAACACACCTGCCTGCAGGCCGTACTTGGAGTTGTTGACGGCGGCGAAGGCCTCGGCCTCGCCGGTCACCTTCTGCACCGTGAGGACCGGGCCGAAGACCTCCTCGCAGGAGAGGGTCGCGTCCGCCGGGACGTCGGCGAGGACGGTCGGCGCGTACGAGGCGCCGTCCCGTGCACCGCCGGTGAGCAGCGTGGCGCCGGAGGCGACGGCCTCGTCGACCCACGACTCGACGCGGCGGGCGGCGTCCTCGCTGACCAGCGGGCCGACATCGGTCTTGGCGTCCGAGGGGTCACCGGTGACCTGGGCCTCGACGGCGGCGACGATGCGGGGCAGCAGCCGGTCGTACACCGAGGCGTCGGCGATCACGCGCTGCACGGAGATGCAGGACTGGCCGCCCTGGTAGTTGGAGAAGGTCGCGATGCGGGTGGCGGCCCAGTCCAGGTCCTCGTCGCTCGCGAAGTCGGCCAGCACCACGGCCGCGCCGTTGCCGCCGAGCTCCAGCGTGCAGTGCTTGCGCGGCACCGAGTCCATGATCGCGTAACCGACCTTCTCGGACCCGGTGAACGAGATGACGGGCAGCCGCTCGTCCTGCACCAGGGCGGGCATCTTGTCATTGGCGACCGGCAGGATGCTCCAGGAGCCGGCGGGCAGCTCGGTCTCGGCGAGCAGGTCACCGATGATCAGGCCGGACAGCGGGGTCGCGGGGGCCGGCTTCAGGATGATCGGGGCACCGGCCGCGATCGCCGGGGCGACCTTGTGGGCGCACAGGTTGAGCGGGAAGTTGAAGGGCGCGATGCCGAGGACGACGCCCTTGGGGAAGCGCCGGGTCAGCGCGAGGCGGCCCTGGCCGCCGGCGTCGGTGTCGAGCCGCTGGGCCTCGCCGCCGTTGAACCGGCGGGCCTCCTCGGCGGCGAACCGGAACACGGACACCGCGCGGCCGACCTCGCCGCGGGCCCACTTGATCGGCTTGCCGTTCTCGGCGGAGATGAGCTGCGCGATCTCCTCGGTGCGCTCGACGAGACGCTTGCTCACGTGGTCGAGGGCGGCGGCGCGCACGTGGGCGGGGGTCGCGGCGAACTCGTCGCGGACGGCGTACGCGGCGGCGACGGCCTCCTCGACCTGGGCCTCGGTGGGCACGCTGACCTTCCCGACCAGCTGCCCGTCCCAGGGCGACGTGACGTCGAAGGTGGTCTCGCCGGTGGCCTGGCGGCCGGCCAGCCAGAAGGCGTGGGTGGAAGTCATTGTCGAGTCCCGGCCCTTCCGAGGTTGGTGTGTCCGTGTCTTTCCGGACCCACGGTAGGGCCCGCCCGACACGGATCCGCTTATCCACCCCGTAGCACTGCCCACCCCACCCCACTCCGCAACGGCCAAGGCCCGCGCCCGGTGCGTCCGGGGTGCATCCGGCACCCGGCGCTGCACCTGGCCTCGGGCAGGACAGCGAACGGCGCCGACGGGGTGCCGCCTGCGCCCACCCGTGCCGCCCCCGGCGGCACGCAGCCCGCAGACCGCGAGACCCGCAGCCACCGTCCGGCCGATGCCGATACCACTGACCCGCGACGGTCCGCTGCCGCCCATCGGCCGAAGGGGCCGTGCGGTTACCTCAGATGCCCGTTGCAGGTCGGGCGGGAAGCTCCGGCTCGCCCCGGAAGCAGACGGCCACGCCCGACGTGCAACGGGCGGATGCACCGGCACGGCCCCGATCCACCCACCGGCACACTGCGCACCGGCACCAATCGACGCGACACTGCACCGCTACTCCCCCGGCGCCGTCGCCTTCAGCGCCAGCCACAGCTCCATCCGGACATCCGGATCGTCCAGCGAACGCCCGAGGATCTCCTCGACCCTCCGCATCCGGTACCGCAGCGTGTGCCGGTGCACACCGAGGTCCGCGGCAGCCGCGTCCCACTGACCGTGCCGGGACAGCCACGCCCGCAGGGAGGCCACCAGATCCCCCCGCCCCGTCGCATCGTGCTCGCGCAGCGCCCGCAGCAGCCCGTCCGCAAACGCCCGCACCGCATCGTCCGCGAGCAGCGGCACCACGGACCCCGCCGCCACCTCCTCGTGCTCGACGAGCGAGCGCCCCCGCCGCCGGGCCACGGACAACGCCTGTTCGGCCTGCTTGTAGGCCGCCCCCGCGGCGATCGGCCCGGCCGGCGCCGACAGCCCCACCACCAGCTCGTCCGCGTCCCCCACCGGCTGCTCCCGCGCCGCCGCCCGCGCGGCCTCCAGGACCACCGCGTACTCCTGGCAGGCCGTGACCGCGGCACCCCCGTCCGCGGCGAGCACGACCAGCCGCTCCCCGTCGGGGACGACCAGTACGGACTCCCCGGACCGCGCGGCGGCGGACTCGACGACCTCGGCGAGCCCGCCGAGCGGATCGCCGTGGACGTCGGGCACCGCGACGCCGCCGCCGGCCGGCGTCTTCGCCGCGGGCACGCGCGCGTGCCCGTCGGCATGCGCCCGCGCGGCCGACGCGGAGGCCGCCTCGGCCAGGACCAGCCGGAAGGGCGCGTCGAGGAGCTCCCCGTACAGGTCGCCGGCGACGGCCCGGGCGTGGTCGGACTCCCCGGCGAGCAGCATCCGCAGCACGGCCGCCCCGATCCGCTGCTCGGCCGCGTGCAGCGACCGCGACCGCTCGGTGGTGAGCGTGAGGAGGGCGATCGCGGAGTGGACGGCGTACCGCTCGGCGGTACCGAGGGCGGCGGCGGTCCCCACGGCGAGCGCGGCGCGGGGCCGCCGCCCGGTGCCGAGCGAGTGCAGCTCGATCCGGTCCTCCCCGTCCGGGCCGCCGACGACGGAGCTCGCGGGGGCGGGCCGCTCCCGCAGCCGCTCGACGTCGGCGGTGATCCGTGCGGCCCGCCGCCCGGCCCACTCGGGCGCGGTGGCGACGACGGCACCGGACGCGTCGTACAGCGCGGCCCACCCGTCGACCTGCCCGGCGAGCGCGGCGAGCAGCTTCTCGGGTCCGTCGTTCAGCGCCTGCTTGGTCAGCTCGCGCTGGGCGGCGAACCCGGCCGTGACGGCCCGGTACTGGTCGGCGGCGATCGCGGCGGAGACGGCTTTGCTGATCGCGAGGAAGGGCGTGCGCCGGGGCACCTCCAGCAACGGCAGCCCCTCCTGCTCGGCGGCGTCGACGAGGGCCGCGGGGATCTCGTCGTAGTTGACCCCGACGGCGAACCCGAGGCCGACCACACCCGCCGCGGCCAGCCGCTTCACGTACCGGCGCATGACGTCGGGGTCCTCGGCGTCCAGCTTGAGCGCGGTGATGAGCAGCAGCTCCCCGCCCTCCATGTACGGGACGGGGTCGGCGAGCTCGCTGACGTGCGCCCAGCGGACGGGCACGTCCAGGCGTTCCCCGCCCGCCCGCACGGTCAGCTTGAGCGCGGAGTGGTGGACGAGCGAGGCGAGCGTGGGGGGCATGGGACCTTCAGGTCTGAGGTGGGGCGCACGAGCGATCGACCGGTGATCTTTTGGCCGCTTCGTATGAAGGGCCTGTATCGATTCTGCCTCACCGTAGGGGTGCCCCGCTCCCCGTTTCAGCCCCGCAGATCCACCAGCAGCGGCGGCGCGTGCTCGCCCTTCACGCTCGTGAGGGACAGCACCGCGTGCCCCGGCGGCACCCCGTGCGCCAGTTCGGACGCCGACCAGCGCTCGCGCTCGACCTGCCGGACGGTGACCGCGCGGGCCGTGGGCGCGTTCCCGGTGATCACGCGCCGCAGCATGTGGACGGCCTTGCCCGCCGGGGTCTCGGCGATGATCTGCCGGTCGGTGACGTCCCGGGCCTCGGTCCACTCCTTGCCCCAGACCTCGGCGAAGTCCTGCCCGTCCCAGGGGGTGAGCCCGGACAGCGCCATCCGGCAGCCGATGGCCCCGAGCAGCGGGCTGCGCAGCGCGCGGGGCACGTCGTCGAGGGTGCGCAGGGTCAGGACGGTCCCCGCGTTGACGGACCGCAGCCGCTGGATGCCGCGGACGGCTTCGGGGGTGACGACTCCGGCGGCGTCGTCGAGCACGAGGCAGGCGAACAGCGACCGGTCCTCGCGCACGGCGACGCTGGCCGTGAACTGCGCGAGCACGAGCCGCGCGAGGATCCGCGAGGCGTCGGCGTGTCCGCGCTGGGGCAGGTCGATGCGGACCCGGACCGGATGGTCGAGGGCGCGCAGCGAGAAGGGCCGCGACTGCCCGGAGGTGTCGAAGAAGCCGGCGAAGGCGGGCCGGTCGAGCAGGGCGACGCGGTCGGCCAGGACGCCGCCGACGTCGCCGGGGTGTCCCATCTGCCGTTCGCGGGCGTCCAGCTCGCGCAGCAGCGAGGCCTGCCCGGCCTCCTCCAGGCCGGTGCGCAGCGCGGCCAGCGGTCCGGGCGAGCCGTCGAGGAGCTGGCGCAGCTCCGGCACGGAGGGGAAGCGGCCGTGGACGGCGCGATAGGGCCCGAGGAGCTGGGCGAGGACGGTGGTGGACCGCCGGCTGTCGCCGCCGGGGTGCGGGTCGGCGAGGTCTCCGACGAGCGCCTCGGCGAGGACGGCCGCGGCCTCGTCGGGGTCGGTGGTCCCGCCGTAGAGGTCGAGGTCGTAGACGGAGTCGGGGTTTCCGATGCGTACGACGACGTCGTAGGCGTCGGCGGAGCCGAGCCCGGCGCCGGCCGCCCCCACCACCACGAGGGCGGCCCGCCCGGCGAGCGCGTGCAGGCACAGCGACTCGGCGAGCGGCCGGACGACACCGCCGGTCTTGCCGGACCCGGCGGGGCCGACGGCCAGCAGCGAGGTGCCGAGGAGGTCGGGGCCGAGGGCGAGGCCGGTGGCGCGGTAGGCGTAGGGGTTGCGGGGGTCGTCGGCGGTGGTGCCGAGCCGGACCTGGCCGGTGAGCAGGTCGTGCCGGGCGAGCCGGCCGGGCAGGTCACGGTCCCCGGAGGGGTGCAGGCAGGCGGCGGAGCCGTCCTTGAGCACGGCGGAGGTGAAGGTGGCGAGGCTGTGGCGGCCGTTGCGCACGCCCTGCCAGGCGCGGGCGATCCGGGCGTGGTCGACGTCCCGCATGAGCCCGGCGCGGGCCTCCGCGGCGAGCCGGTCGGCGGCGTCGGCGGCTCCGGCGGCGCGGAGGGGGTTCCACTGGGCGGGGTCCTCCTCGGGGGCGGGCGGCCGGTCGTCCGCGGGGGCCGTGCGCCGCCAGGCGGGCAGTCCGTAGCGCCGCCACACCTCACCCCAGCGGCCGAGCCGCCCCACGCCGATCATGATCGCCAGGGCGACCGCGGCGTAGTAGGCGTAGACGACCACGACGGCGCCGAAGCTGTGGGGCTCGGCCCACGAATCGGGGATCATCGCGTAGAGGGGCAGCAGCCACCAGCCGCCGAGATAGCCGTTCCACAGCAGCGACCAGATCAGCCAGCCGACGAGGAAGGCGATCAGCGCACCGCTGAGGAGCTGCCGAGCCGGCACGACCTCCGGTTCCTCCGCGGGACGCGGCCGGTGCCCGAACCGCCACACGCCGGGCGCCGCCTCGGGCCGTGGGGTGCGCAGCCACGTCAGGAAGGCGGACCCGTCCGGCAGCGGCGGCATCCCGGGCGCCCCGGCGGGCCTGGGCGGCGTCGCGGGGGCGGGCGGCTGCGCGGGGTGCGGGGACGCGGGCACCTGGGGTGGCCCCGCCGGTCGCGGCACCGGACCGGCGTGCGTGCCCCGTGCGTCCTGCGTGCCGTCGCCGTCCATCGCCCTTGCCCCCTGACCAGCCGCTCCGTCTCGTACGCGGGTCAATCTAGTGCCCCTGCCGGGGGAGTTCACCGCTTACGCGCCCGGACCTGCCGGGACCCGCGCCCGGTCGGCCGCGGGCTGCCCGCCCGGACCTGCACCGACCCGCATCCGGTGGGCCGCGGGCCCCCCGTGCGGACCTGCCGGGAGCCGCGCCCGGTCCGCTGCCGGCCCTGCTATGTCCACGGCGGACAAGCGAATCCTCCGACACCGCCCACATGGAGCATGCCCAGCCCCCTCACCCGGCCCTAGCCTGCGAAGAAGCGTCCGAAAACACCCCAGCCCGGAAACCCCCGGCCCGCCGGACACCCGGTTCGCAAGATCTTCAGGGAGCCCCTCATGACTGCACTTCCGCAGGAGCGCCGCGTCGTCACCGCCATCCCCGGCCCGAAGTCGCAGGAGCTGCAGGCCCGCCGTACCGCCGCGGTCGCGGCCGGTGTGGGCTCGGTGCTGCCGGTCTTCACCACGCGCGCCGGCGGCGGGATCATCGAGGACGTCGACGGCAACCGCCTGATCGACTTCGGCTCCGGCATCGCCGTGACGTCGGTCGGCGCGTCGGCCGAGGCCGTCGTGCGCCGTGCCTCCGCCCAGCTCCAGGACTTCACCCACACCTGTTTCATGGTCACGCCGTACGAGGGCTACGTCGCCGTCGCCGAGGCGCTGGCGGAGCTGACCCCGGGCGACCACGCCAAGAAGTCGGCGCTGTTCAACTCGGGCGCCGAGGCCGTCGAGAACGCCGTCAAGATCGCCCGTGCGTACACCAAGCGCCAGGCCGTCGTCGTCTTCGACCACGGCTACCACGGCCGTACGAACCTGACGATGGCGCTGACCGCCAAGAACATGCCGTACAAGCACGGTTTCGGTCCGTTCGCGCCCGAGGTCTACCGCGTGCCGGTGGCGTACGGCTACCGCTGGCTCACCGGTCCCGAGAACGCCGGCGCCGAGGCGTCCGCGCAGGCCATCGACATGATCAACAAGCAGATCGGCGCCGAGAACGTCGCCGCGATCATCATCGAGCCGGTGCTCGGCGAGGGCGGCTTCATCGAGCCCGCGAAGGGCTTCCTGCCGGCGATCAGCAAGTTCGCCCAGGACAACGGCATCGTCTTCGTCGCGGACGAGATCCAGTCCGGCTTCTGCCGCACCGGCCAGTGGTTCGCCTGCGAGGACGAGGGCATCGTCCCGGACCTGATCACCACCGCCAAGGGCATCGCGGGCGGCCTGCCGCTGGCCGCCGTGACCGGCCGCGCCGAGATCATGGACGCCGCGCACGCGGGCGGCCTGGGCGGCACCTACGGCGGCAACCCGGTGGCCTGCGCCGGTGCCCTCGGCGCGATCGAGACGATGAAGGAGCTCGACCTCAACGCCAAGGCGAAGAACATCGAGGCCGTCATGAAGGCCCGGCTGGGCGCGATGGCCGAGAAGTTCGACATCATCGGCGACGTCCGCGGGCGCGGCGGCATGATCGCCATCGAGCTGGTGCAGGACCGCGACACCAAGGAGCCGAACCCGGCGGCCACCGCGGCGCTCGCCAAGGCCTGCCACCAGGAGGGTCTGCTGGTCCTGACCTGTGGTACCTACGGCAACGTCCTCCGCTTCCTGCCCCCGCTGGTCATCGGCGAGGACCTCCTGAACGAGGGTCTCGACATCATCGAGCAGGCCTTCGCGCGCATCTGACGTCCCACGGCCCCGCACCCCGGTGCGGGGCCGCGTCCCGGCCCGGATTCCGCTTCGGTTCCGGGCGGGACCGGGTGGGGGCAGAGCGTGTGAAGAACGTGTGCGAGGTGGATGACGGGTGGCCCATGTGGCTGTCGGAGCCGCATCCCCTGTCGTAGGTTCTACGCAGATGAGAGATACACCCCGCCCACAGGGGACTGTGGGCGACGCCGGGTCGGGGCCTCCCCAGCTTCGCCCTGGTCGTGCCCTCGCGCACACACCCGGAGCTTCCGGCTCCGGATCTCCTCACCGATCGGATGGCCGCTCGCCCCAAACCCCCCGGGGCGCGCGGCACACCGATCCGGACGGCCACCCCGGAACCACCCCCCCTGTTCCGGGGTGGCCGACCTTCCTCCTTCTCGGCCTTCCGGCCCTCCTTCTCGCGCTGACCACCTGGCAGGTCGTGGCTCACGGCCCCCTCGCCCGCGCGGACGAACGCCTCAGTGACGCCGTCGTACGCCCCACCCGGTTCGTGGAACTCCTCGCCGACCTCGGGGGCATCGTGGTCGCCGTCCCCGTTCTGGCCGTCGCCCTCCTCCTCGCGGCCCGCCACCACCGCCGCGCCGGCACCGACCGCTGGTGGCTGCCGTCCGCCGCCGCCGCCGTCGTGATGGCTCTGGTGCCGTTCGTGATCGTGCCGCTGAAGGAACTGATCGACCGGCCGGGCCCACCGGTGATGGGCCCGGGCACGGGCTTCTACCCCTCGGGCCACACGGCGACCGCCGCCGTCGCGTACGGCGCCGCGACCCTGCTCCTCCTCCCCCTCCTCGGCACCGCCCGCGCCCGCCGCACCCTGATCGGCACCTGCGCCGCCCTGAACCTGGCGGTCGCCACCGGCCTGATCGTCCGCGGCTACCACTGGCCCCTGGACGTCCTGGCGAGCTGGTGCATCTGCGCGGTGCTGCTGACGGGGCTCGGGCTGTTGCTCAGCCGAAGTACGCGTCGAAGTTCTTCGAGAACTCCCAGCCGCCGAAGCGGTCCCAGTTGATCGACCACGTCATCAGGCCGCGCAGCGCCGGCCAGGTGCCGTGCGGGGTGTACGAGCCGCAGTTGGTCCTCTTCGTGAGGCAGTCGAGGGTCTTGGTGACCTCCGCGGGCGACACGTGGCCGTTGCCCGCGTTCGTGGTCGCCGGCATGCCGATCGCGACCTGGTCCGGGCGCAGCGGAGGAAAGACGTTGTTCGCGTCGCCCGCGACGGGGAAGCCGGTGAGCAGCATGTCGGTCATCGCGATGTGGAAGTCCGCGCCGCCCATGGAGTGGTACTGGTTGTCGAGGCCCATGATCGAGCCCGAGTTGTAGTCCTGGACGTGGAGCAGCGTGAGGTCGTCGCGCAGGGCGTGGATGACCGGGAGGTAGGCGCCGGCGCGCGGGTCCTGGCCACCCCATTTGCCCGTGCCGTAGTACTGGTAGCCGAGCTGCACGAAGAAGGTCTCGGGAGCCATCGTCAGGACGAACTCGGCGCCGTACTTCGCCTTCAGGGCCTTGACCGCGGAGATCAGGTTGACGACGACCGGTGTCGTCGGGTTCTTGAAGTCCGTGTCCGCGGCGTTCAGGGAGAGGGAGTGGCCCTCGAAGTCGATGTCCAGGCCGTCGAGACCGTACTCGTCGATGATCTTCGACACCGAGGAGACGAAGGTGTCGCGGGCGGCCGTCGTGGTGAGCTGGACCTGGCCGTTCTGGCCGCCGATGGAGATCAGCACCTTCTTGCCGGCCGCCTGCTTGGCCTTGATGGCCGCCTTGAAGTCGGCGTCGCTCTCCACGTTCGGGCATTCGGTGACCGGGCAGCGGGTGAAGCGGATGTCGCCGGAGGTGGTGGAGGTCGGTTCGCCGAAGGCCAGGTCGATGACGTCCCAGCTGTCGGGGACGTCGGCCATGCGGGTGTAGCCGGCGCCGTTGGCGAAGCCGGCGTGGAGGTAGCCGACCAGGGCGTGCGCGGGGAGGTCGGCGGAGCCGCCGCCCCCGCCGGAGCCCTGCGCCGTGGTCGCGGTGACGGCCGCCGACTTCGCCGACTCGCCCGCGTCGTTCACGGCCGCCACCTGGAAGCTGTACGCGGTGGCGGGTGACAGCCCGGCCACCGTGGCCGAAGTCCCGCCGGCCGTCTGCACCTTCACCCCGTCGCGGTAGACGGCGTACCCGGTCGCACCGGAGACCGCGGACCAGGACAGCGCGACGGTGGTCGAGGTCACCGTGCCGGTTCTCAGCCCGGTCGGCGGGGCGGGCGGCAGGTTCGCGTCGACGCCGGGGCCGACCAGGGAGATGTCGTCGGCGTAGTAGGTACCGGTGCCGTACCAGCCGTGCGTGTGGAGGGTGACCCTGGTGGTGGACGGGCCGGTGCGGAACGTCGTGGTCAGCGGCTGCCAGTCGGCGGCGGACTGGGTCCAGGTGGTGACGTCCGTGGTGCCGGTGCCGCTCGCGCCGAGATAGACGTAACTGCCGCGCACGTGCCCGGTGAGGGTGTACTGCGCGTCCGGTTTCACGGTGACGGTCTGGCTGCACTGCGCGTAGTCGTTGCCGGCCGGGGTCGCCTTGAGCGCGGACGTGCCGCTGCGCACGGGCGAGGTGACGGTGCTGCCCGCCGTACAGGTCCAGTTGTCGAGCCCGGTCTCGAAGCCGCCGTTCCTGACGAGGTCGGCGTCGGCCGCACGGGCGGCCGACGAGAGGGCGGTGAGGCCGGGGACGGCCAGGACGGTGGCCGTGCACACGGCGAGGAGTCTGCGCCGACGCACGCATGGTCTGTTGGGTCCGGTGCGGTCCACAACTGCCTCCGGGCATGGGGGAATGGGAGGGTGGGGCGCGCCCAACTTGGTCCAGACCAATTCCGTTGTCAAGACCTCCGACGGGATCCCGCGCGCGTCCGCGCCGCGGTCAGGGACCCTCCTCGCTCGCCAGGGCCGCCGCCGCTTCGTGCATGGCCAGTTCCAGCAGCGCGGGATCGGTGAGCGTGCCCGAACCGTCCGGCGGAACCAGCCAGCGCACCCCGCCGGTCGACCGTCCCGGGTAGGGCACCACGATCCAGGTGCCGCGGCCCGCGGTGCGCACCCCCGTGCCGAGCCATCGGGCCGCGGTGCCCGCGGGGACGAAGAAGCCCATCCGCGCGTCCCCGAAGTCGACGAGGACGGGGCCCGGCTGGTCGAGCACCCGGGTCAGCACGTCCAGGGTGGGATAGCCGAGCTCGCCCGGCAGGATCAGTACGTCCCAGGCCGTGCCCGCCGGCAGCAGCGCGACCCCGTTGGGATTGCGCTCCCACTCCCAGCGGCAGGCCTCGGGGTCCGGCGCTGCGGATGCCAGCCACTCGACCGCCGTCTTGGCGCCTGTCATGACGGAACCTCCCTCTCTCGTCTCGACGCCGATCGCGTCACAGAGGGAGAGGGAGGTCCTGGCCGGGCATTACGCGGGTTCGCGCTCCTTGTTGGCAGTGAACCGGGTCACAGGGCATGAGCAGGGCGTACGCATGTGGATCAGCCGCCCCCGCGTACGCCCCGGCGCCCGCCCGCCGCCGGAGGGCCGGTGGGCGGGCGCCCGTTCAGCTGTCGAAGCCCAGCCCGAGCCGGTCCATCGTCTTCAGCCAGAGGTTGCGCCGTCCGCCCTGCGCGTCTGCCCGGGCCAGGGACCACTTGGTGAGCGCGATGCCCGTCCAGGCGAAGGGCTCGGGAGGGAAGGGCAGCGGCTTCGTGCGGACCATCTCCAGTTCGGTGCGCTCGGTCCGCTCCCCCGCCAGCAGGTCGAGCATCACGTCCGCGCCGAACCGGGTGGCGCCGACGCCGAGCCCCGTGTAGCCCGCCGCATACGCCACCCGGCCCTTGTGCGCGGTGCCGAAGAAGGCCGAGAAGCGCGAGCAGGTGTCGATCGCGCCGCCCCAGGCGTGGGTGAAGCGGAGGCCCTCCAGCTGCGGGAAGCAGGTGAAGAAGTGCCCGGCGAGCCTGGCGTACGTCTCCGGTCGGTCGTCGTACTCGGCACGCACCCGGCCGCCGTACGGGTAGATCGCGTCGTAACCGCCCCAGAGGATGCGGTTGTCGGCGGAGAGACGGAAGTAGTGGAACTGGTTGGCGCTGTCGCCGAGGCCCTGGCGGTTCTTCCAGCCGATGGACGCCAGCTGGTCCGCGGTCAGCGGCTCGGTCATGAGCGCGTAGTCGTAGACCGGGACGGTGTACGCGCGCACGCGCCTGACCAGGTTCGGGAAGATGTTGGTGCCGAGGGCGACCCGGCGGGCCCGGACGGAACCGTAGGGGGTGCGTACGGCCATGCCGGCGCCGTGCGGCTTCAGGTCGAGCGCGGGGGTGTGCTCGTGGATGCGGACGCCGAGGTCGCGGCAGGCGCGCTTCAGGCCCCAGGCGAGCTTGGCGGGATGGAGCATGGCGACGCCGCGGCGGTCGTGCAGACCCGCGAGGAAGGTCGGTGAGTCGACTTGTTCCCGCACGGCGTCGGCGTCCAGGTACTCGACTCCGTCCGCCAGGCCCTCGCGCTGCAACCGATCGTGCCACTCGCGCAGTTCGGCCGCCTGGTACGGCTCGGTGGCGACGTCGATCTCGCCGGAGCGCTCGAAGTCGCAGTCGAGGGAGTAGCGGGCGACCGCCGCCTCGATCTCGTCGAGGTTGCGGGCGCCCAGCTCCTCCAGCTTCCTGATCTCGTTAGGCCACCGCGTGAGGCCGTTGGCCAGCCCGTGGGTGAGGGACGCGGCACAGAATCCGCCGTTGCGGCCCGAGGCGGCCCAGCCCACCTCGCGGCCCTCCAGCAGGACCACCTCGCGCTGCGGGTCGCGCTCCTTGGCGAGGAGCGCGGTCCACAGTCCGCTGTAGCCGCCGCCGACGACGAGCAGGTCGCAGGTCTCGGCGCCGGTGAGGGCGGGCTCGGGGTGGGGTCTGCCGGGATCGTCCAGCCAGTAGGACACCGGCCGGGCGTCGGAAAGGGACGTGGTCCAACGGGTCATGGCGCTTGGGGCCATGATTTCAACTCCCTACGAGGGTATGGCTCTTACGCCTTCTGCCGGTTGCGGCGATTGCCGATCACCATGCCGGCCAGGACGAACAGTACGGCGACGACGAACATGGCCGTCCCGATGACATTGATCTGAACGGGTGTTCCGCGCTGCGCCGAGCCCCAGACGAACATGGGGAAGGTGACGGTCGATCCGGCGTTGAAGTTGGTGATGATGAAGTCGTCGAAGGAGAGCGCGAAGGCGAGCAGCGCGCCCGCCGCGATCCCGGGGGCCGCGATGGGCAGCGTGACCCGCAGGAAGGTCTGCAGCGGACCGGCGTACAGGTCCTGGGCGGCCTGCTCCAGACGCGGGTCCATCGACATCACGCGTGCCTTGACGGCGGTGACGACGAAGCTGAGGCAGAACATGATGTGGGCGATCAGGATCGTCCAGAAGCCCAGCTGCGCGCCCATGTTGAGGAAGAGGGTGAGCAGCGAGGCGGCCATCACGACCTCGGGCATCGCCATCGGCAGGAAGATCAGCGAGTTCACCGCGCCGCGTGCCCGGAACCGGTAGCGGACCAGTGCGAAGGCGATCATCGTGCCGAGGGCGGTGGCCCCGATCGTCGCCCAGAGCGCGATCTGCAGGCTGAGCGAGAGCGAGCCGCACATGTCCGCGACTCCGCACGGGTCGCGCCAGGCGTCCAGGGAGAAGGACTGCCACTCGTAGTTGAAGCGGCCCTTCGGCTTGTTGAAGGAGAAGACCGTGACGACGACGTTCGGCAGGAGCAGGTATCCGAGTGTCAGCAGTCCGGCGATGACGACGAGATGGTGCTTGAGCCAGCGTACGAAGGCCATTTAGACCAGATCCTCCGTCCCGGACTTGCGGATGTAGAGCGTGACCATGATGAGGATCGCGGCCATGAGGATGAACGAGAGGGCCGCGGCCGTCGGGTAGTCGAGGATCCGCAGGAACTGCGTCTGGATCACGTTGCCGACCATGCGGGTGTCCGTGGAGCCGAGCAGGTCGGCGTTCACGTAGTCACCGCTCGCGGGGATGAACGTCAGGAGCGTGCCGGAGACGACGCCCGGCATCGACAGCGGGAAGGTCACCTTGCGGAACGTGGTGACCGGCTTCGCGTACAGGTCGCCGGCCGCCTCGTGCAGCCGCCCGTCGATCCGCTCCAGCGAGGTGTAGAGCGGCAGGATCATGAACGGCAGGAAGTTGTACGTGAGACCGCAGACCACCGCGAGCGGTGTCGCCAGGACCCGGTCGCCCGAGGTCATGCCGAGCCAGCTGGTGACGTCCAGGACGTGGAGCGTGTTGAGCGCGCCGACGACCGGGCCGCCGTCCGCGAGGATCGTCTTCCAGGCGAGCGTACGGATGAGGAAGCTGGTGAAGAACGGTGCGATCACCAGGATCAGGACGACGTTGCGCCAGCGGCCGGCGCGGAACGCGATGAGGTACGCGAGCGGATAGCCGAGGATCAGGCACAGGATGGTCGCGGAGCCCGCGTACAGCACGGAACGCAGGAACTGCGGCCAGTAGTCCGCGAGTGCGTCCCAGTAGGTCGCGAGGTGCCAGGTGACCCGGTAGCCGTCCTCCAGGGAGCCCGTCTGCACGGACGTGGAGGCCTGGTAGACCATCGGCAGCGCGAAGAAGACCAGCAGCCACAGGATGCCGGGCAGGAGCAGCCAGTACGGGGTGAGTCTGCCGCGCCTGCGGGGCGGCTTCTTCTCCGGCGCGGGCGCGAGAGGCGGTGGCGCCTCGGTGAGCGTCGACATCAGGCGGCCTCTTCCTCGACCGACTCCACGCCCGCGTCGATGTCCTGCGCCGCGTCCAGACCGAAGGTGTGCTCCGGGCTCCAGTGCAGGACGACGTCGGCGCCGGGCCGCAGCCGGGAGTCGCGGTCGATGTTCTGGGCGTACACCTCGAACTCGGGGCAGACCGCGCTGTCGACGACGTACTGCGTGGAGACGCCGATGAAGCTGGAGTCGGCGATGGTGCCGGTGATCCGGTTGCGGCCGGCCGGGATGCTGCCCGCGTCGTCGGCGTGCGTGAGCGAGATCTTCTCGGGGCGGACGCCGACCAGTACCTTGCCGCCGGCCGTCGTGGGCGCCGAACATCGCGCGGCGGGCAGGACGAGCTTGCCGCCGCCCGCCTTGAGGACGACCTCGTCGCCGCTGCGGGTGTCGACCTCGGCCTCGATGAAGTTGGAGGTGCCGAGGAAGTTGGCGACGAACGTGGTGTTCGGGTTCTCGTAGAGGTCGGCGGGGGCGCCCAGCTGCTCGACGCGGCCCGCGTTCATCACGGCGACCGTGTCGGCCATGGTCATGGCCTCCTCCTGGTCGTGCGTGACGTGGACGAACGTGATGCCCACCTCGGTCTGGATGCGCTTGAGCTCCAGCTGCATCTGGCGGCGCAGCTTGAGGTCGAGGGCGCCGAGCGGCTCGTCGAGCAGCAGCACCTTGGGGTGGTTGATCAGTGCCCGGGCCACGGCGACGCGCTGCTGCTGGCCGCCGGAGAGCTGGTGGGGCTTCTTCCGGGCCTGCTCCCCGAGCTGGACCAGGTCGAGCATGTCCTCGACCTGCTTCTTCACCGACTTGATGCCGCGGCGCCGCAGACCGAAGGCGACGTTCTCGAAGATGTCGAGGTGCGGGAAGAGCGCGTACGACTGGAAGACGGTGTTCACCGGCCGTTTGTACGGCGGCAGGTTCGTCACGTCGTGGTCGCCGAGCGCGACGGTGCCCGAGGTGGGCTCCTCCAGGCCGGCGATCATCCGCAGGGTGGTGGTCTTGCCGCAGCCCGAGGCTCCCAGGAGCGCGAAGAACGAGCCCTGGGGGACGGTCAGGTCGAGTGGGTGGACGGCCGTGAACGAGCCGTAGGTCTTGCTGATGCCGGAGAGGCGGACGTCGCCGCTGCTGTCAGTCTTCATCATCGTCACGCCCCTGTGAGCTTCGCGAACTTCTCTTCGTAGGCCGTCTCTTCCTTCTGGCTCAGTGAGCGGAAGGGGTGGGACTTGGCGGCCATGGCCTTGTCGGGAATGATCAGCGGGTTGTTCGCCGCGTCCTCGTCGATCTTCGCGAGCTCGTCCTTCACGCCGTCGACGGGGCACACGTAGTTGATGTACGCGGCGAGTTCGGCGGCCGGCTTCGGCTCGAAGTAGTAGTCCATCAGCCGTTCGGCGTTCGTCTTGTGACGCGCCTTGTTGGGGATGAGCATGTTGTCCGTGGACGTGATGTAACCGCTGTCCGGGATGATGAAGTCGACGTCCGGGCTGTCCGCCTTGAGCTGGACCACGTCGCCCGCCCAGGCGACACAGGCGGCGAGGTCGCCCTTGGTCAGGTCGGACGTGTAGTCGTTGCCGGTGAAGCGGCGGATCTGGCCCTTGTCGACGGCCTTCTGCAGGCGGGCGATCGCCGCGTCGAAGTCGTCGTCGGTGAACCTGGCCGGGTCCTTGCCCATGTCCAGCAGCGTCATGCCGATGCTGTCGCGCATCTCCGAGAGGAAGCCGACGCGCCCCTTCAGCTTGGGGTTGTCGAGCATGTCGGAGATCGACTCGACCTTCTCGCCGTCGAGCGCCTTCTTGTTGTAGGCGATGACGGTCGAGATGCCCTGCCACGGATAGGAGTAGGCGCGGCCGGGGTCCCAGTCGGGGTTGCGGAACTGCTGGGAGAGGTTCGCGTAGGCGTGCGGCAGGTTCGCGGCGTCGAGTTTCTGGACCCAGCCGAAGCGGATGAGCCGGGCCGCGAGCCAGTCGGTGACGACGATGATGTCGCGGCCGGTGTCCTGGCCCGCCGCCAGCTGCGGCTTGATCTTGCCGAAGAACTCGACGTTGTCGTTGATGTCCTCCGTGTACTTGACCTTGATACCGGTGCGCCGGGCGAACGCGTCGAGCGTGGGGTGGTGCTTCTCGCTCTCGTCCACGTCCATGTACTCGGTCCAGTTGGAGAAGTTGATCGTCTTCTCCTTGGCCGAGTGGTCCTCGGCGGAGACGCCGCCCTGGGTGTTGCCCGCCGCGGGGATTCCGCAGCCGCTCAGCGCTCCGAGTCCGCCGACGGCCAGCGCGCCGCCCGCGGAGGCGCGCAGCAGCGAACGCCGGGTGAGGGATGCCCTGCCGTTCCTGAGACTGCGGTGGAAGGCGGCCAGTTGGGCCGGGGACGGACGGTCGGGCTCGTACTGCTCCATGCTCCTGGTGCCCTTTCGGGAGGGAAGCGGCCGTGGTCACGCGGCCTGTTCTGGCTATCGGTCCCCGAAGATCGTGCGGTGCCAGTCCTTCCTGACGACCGCGGTGTTGTCGAACATGACGTGCTTGACCTGCGTGTACTCCTCGAAGGAGTAGGCGGACATGTCCTTGCCGAAGCCGGACGCCTTGTAGCCGCCGTGCGGCATCTCGCTGATGATCGGGATGTGGTCGTTGACCCACACGCAGCCCGCCTTGATCTCGCGGGTGGCGCGGTTCGCCCGGTAGACGTCGCGGCTCCAGGCGGAGGCGGCGAGGCCGTAGGGGGTGTCGTTGGCGAGCCGGATCCCTTCGTCGTCGCTGTCGAAGGGGAGCACGACCAGGACCGGGCCGAAGATCTCGGACTGCACGATCTCGCTGTCCTGGGCGGCGTCGGCGACGAGGGTGGGGCGGTAGTACGCGCCGTCCTTCAGGTCCTCGGGGATCTCGCCGCCGGTGACCACGCGCGCGGAGGAGCGGGCCCGGTCGACGAATCCGGCGACCCGGTCGCGCTGCGCGTGCGAGATCAGCGGGCCGAGGTCGGTGTCCGGGGCGAACGGGTCGCCCACCCGGACGCTCGCCATGAGCTCGGCGGTCTGTGCCACGAACGCGTCGTAGAGGGGCCGTTGCACGTACGCGCGCGTGGCGGCCGTGCAGTCCTGCCCGGTGTTGATGAGGGCGCCCGCGACGGCGCCGTGCACGGCCGCCTCCAGGTCGGCGTCGTCGAAGACCAGGAAGGGCGCCTTGCCGCCCAGCTCCAGGTGGAGGCGCTTGACGGTGGAGGTGGCGATCTCCGCGACGCGCTTGCCGACCCCGGTGGATCCCGTGAAGGAGGTCATGGCGACGTCGGGGTGGGCGACGAGGTGCTCGCCGGCGTCCTTGCCCGCACCGGTGACGATGTTGATCACGCCGTCGGGGATGCCGGCCGCCGTGGCCGCCTCCGCGAAGAGGAGCGAGGTGAGCGGGGTGAGCTCGGCGGGCTTCAGGACGATCGTGTTGCCCGCGGCGATCGCCGGGAGGATCTTCCAGGCGGCCATCTGGAGGGGGTAGTTCCAGGGCGCGATGGAGCCGACGACCCCGATGGGCTCACGGCGCACGTACGAGGTGTGGTCCCCGGAGTACTCGCCCGCGGACTGGCCCTGCAGATGCCGGGCCGCACCGGCGAAGAACGCGGTGTTGTCGATGGTCCCCGGGACGTCGAACTCGCGGGTGAGCTTCAGCGGCTTGCCGCACTGCAGCGACTCCGCCTGCGCGAACTCCTCGGCCCGCTCGGCGAGCACGGCGGCGAAGCGGTGCAGGGCGTCGGAACGCTCGGCGGGCGTCGCGCCGGCCCAGCCGGGGAACGCCTCGCGGGCGGCGGCGACGGCGGCGTCCACGTCGGCGGCGCCGGCCAGCTCGTACGTGAAGACCTCCTCGCCGGTGGCGGGGTCGACGACCGCGTGGTTGCGGCCCGAGGTGCCCTTGGTCAGCCGGCCCGCGATGTACTGCGCGCCGGCCGCGAAGCGGTCCTGCGCCTGGAAGCGATGGCCCGGTTTGTGCATGTCGCTCTCCTCCGCCACCCTCCCCGTCCCACGGGGGTCGGCGTAGCTCCAGCTCGATTTGAGTGCCGATCCTGACAGAGGGAGGTGACCTCAACAAGTGATTCCGTTGTTGCCTTTTGGTTACGCGACGGAATCTGTCGACCAGGTGTCGAGTCCACCCGGAAAAGCCGGGACGAACTGTCAGTGGTGCGTGCCAGACTCGCGTGCATGGGGACGATCGATTCTTGGGAAGCCCTGGTCAGGGAGGTCCACGCGGGGGCGAGGATCACGTACCTGCACTTCTGGGGGCACCGGCCGCGGCCGGACGGGTGGGTCGGCGCGAGCTGTCTGAGTCAGTGGTGGCCGGCCGCGTTCACGGTGGACGATGTCGAGTATGCGACGGCCGAGCACTGGATGATGGCGGCCAAGGCGCGCCTCTTCGGAGATGCCGAGGCGGAGCGGCGGGCGCTCGACGCCCCGAATCCCGCGCTCGCCAAGAAGGCGGGCCGGCTCGTGCGGGACTTCGACGACGCGGTCTGGGCGCGTGAGCGCCGCCGGATCGTGGCCGAGGGCAGCCTCCACAAGTTCGCCGCCCACCCCGACCTGCGGGAATTCCTGCTCGGCACCGGCAACCGGGTGCTCGTGGAGGCCAGTCCCGTGGACCGGATCTGGGGGATCGGGCTGGCCGCGGACGACGAGCGCGCGATGGACCCCGCCCGGTGGCGGGGCCCCAATCTGCTGGGCTTCGCGCTGATGGAGGCCCGCGAGCGGCTCAGAACCCCGGACGGCACCGAGCCCGTCACCTCCGGCCAGGACACCCCCTGGCCGAGTCGCTCGGCCAGGGGGCCTGCCTAGCGGAGCCGCTCGGCCACCAGGGACGTCGAGTAGCCGTCGTCCCCGAAGTACGGGTCGTCGTCCCCGTCGTCGGGGAGGGCGAATATCAGCACGGCGAGGCCGATGGCGAGCACCAGGCCGACCGCACCGCAGATGATCCCCGCCAGCGCCTGCCCCGGGTTCGTCGCCTCGCCCCGGCGTGCCTTCTGCCGGCCGATCACGCCGAAGATCACCGCCAGGATGCCCAGCAGGATGGCCACCGGCCAGAGGCAGAAGATCGCCGCCGCGATGATGCCGAGCACCAGCGAGGTGGTGCCCATCCCGTTGC
Source organism: Streptomyces sp. NPDC026417 (assembly GCF_055567695.1). Lineage (NCBI taxonomy): Bacteria > Bacillati > Actinomycetota > Actinomycetes > Kitasatosporales > Streptomycetaceae > Streptomyces > Streptomyces sp. NPDC026417. The sequence continues at coordinate 109,098 of NZ_JBVHPY010000019.1, read as the reverse complement.
TGGGCATCGGCGCCGGCGCGGGCCAGCCGTAGCCGGCGGTTCCGCCCGGGTACGCGCCATGGCCGCCGTGCATCGGATACCCGGGGTACTGGGGCCGGCCGTACAGCGGGCCGCCGGGTCCGCCGGGCGCCGTGGGCGGCGGCGGGACCGGCTCGCCGGGACCACCGGCCGACGGCGGGGCGAAGGGGTTGGGGTTGTGCGGCGCGGCGCCCGTCTGCGGACGCGGCCCGCCCGGCGAGGCGTACGGGCCGGCGGACCCCCCGGACGCGGGGGACGCGAAGGGGCCGACCCAGGGCTGGGGCGCCGCCGGGGTGTCGCCGCCGTAGGGCCCCGGGGCGCCCGTGCCCACGGCCGGCATCGAGGTCACGGTCGGCTGGTTGTGCACCGAGGGCGGCGGGGTGCCGGTGTGCCCGGAGGCCGGCGGCACGTCGTCCGCCGGCGGGGCCCAGGGGTCCGGCTCGGGTGCGGGCTTCTCCAGGGCGACCTTGGGGGCGGGCGGCGCGTCCTGCGGGCCGGCGCCGGGTCCGTCCCCCGTGAAGGCGGACGTGCCGGGGCCGAAGGCCCGGGTCGCGTGGTCCGGCGGTTCCGGCGTGCGGGCGTCGTCGGACATGCGCGAGGTCCCCTCTGTTGTACGTTCCGTCATGCTACGGCCCGGACCTTCGGCGTGCGGACGGCGGCCTACGATGATCCCCGAGTCATCGATCAGCCGATCACCCGCGTCCCCCGCACTCACGCCGAGGGGCGCCGTTCCCGGGGAGGAACCCTTGACCGACCACCTCGACACCCGCGATCTGCACGCCTTCATCGCCGGCCTGCCCAAGGCCGAACTGCATGTGCACCATGTCGGCTCCGCCTCCCCCAGGATCGTCTCCACGCTGGCCGCCCGGCACCCCGACTCCAAGGTGCCGACCGACCCCGAGGCCCTCGTCGACTACTTCACGTTCACGGACTTCGCGCACTTCATCGAGGTCTACCTGTCGGTCGTCGACCTCATCCGCACCCCGGAGGACGTCCGGCTGCTGACCTACGAGGTCGCCCGGGACATGGCCCGGCAGCAGGTCCGGTACGCCGAGCTCACCCTCACGCCCTTCTCGTCCACCCGTCGCGGCATCGACGAACTCGGCTTCATGGAGGCGATCGAGGACGCCCGCAAGGCCGCCGAGGCCGAGTTCGGCGTCGTCCTGCGGTGGTGCTTCGACATCCCCGGCGAGGCGGGCCTGGAGGCCGCCGAGGAGACGGCCCGGCTCGCCACCGACGACCGGGTGCGGCCCGAGGGGCTCGTCTCCTTCGGACTCGGCGGGCCCGAGGTCGGTGTACCGCGTCCGCAGTTCAAGCCATACTTCGACCGGGCCATCGCGGCCGGGCTGCACTCGGTCCCGCACGCCGGGGAGACGACCGGCCCCGGGACGGTCTGGGACGCGCTGAACGACCTGCGCGCCGAGCGCATCGGACACGGCACCAGCTCCACGCAGGACCCGAGGCTGCTCGCGCACCTCGCCGAGCACCGGATCGCCCTGGAGGTCTGCCCGACGTCGAACATCGCCACCCGGGCGGTCCGCACCCTCGACGAGCACCCGCTCAAGGACATGGTGAGCGCCGGCGTGCTCGTCACGATCAACTCCGACGACCCGCCGATGTTCGGCACCGACCTCAACAACGAGTACGCGGTCGCCGCCCGCCTCCTCGGCCTCGACGAGCAGGGCCTCGCCGGACTCGCCAAGAACGCGGTGGAGGCGTCCTTCCTCGACGCCGCGGGCAAGAAGCGGCTCGCGGAGGAGATCGACACCTACACGTCGGGGTGGCCGGCGCTCTGACGCCCGCGGCGCCCCGACGAGCGGGCCCGGGGTGCCCGGCCTTCACAATGGGCGCATGCGCACCGTGACTGCCGTGGCCCACCGCGGCGACCCGTACCGCGTCCGGGAGAACACGATCGACTCGCTGCGTTCCGCGCTCCGCCGGGGCGCGGACGCGGTGGAGATCGACGTCCGGCTCACCCGCGACCGCGTGCCCGTCCTGCTCCACGACGAGACCCTGCACCGGCTGTGGGAGCACGACCGGCCGCTCCGCTCGCTCTCCTCGGACGAGGTGCGCGGACTGACGGCGGGCGGCGTCCCGACGCTCGCGGACGCGCTGGCCGCGACCGGGGACGGCCGGCTCATGATCGACCTGCCCGGTGCGGACCGCGGGACCGTACGGGAGGTCGTCGACGTCGTCCGCGCCTGCGGGGCCGAGGAGCGGGTGTACTACTGCGCGGGCGCCCCGGCCATGCTCGCGGTGCGCGCGGCCGACCCGGGCGCGGAGATCGCACTGACCTGGACGACGCTGGCGCCACCCCGGCCCGCGCTGCTGGAGGCGGTGCGCCCGAGGTGGCTCAACTACCGTTTCGGGCTGATCGACCGGGACCTGGTGGCCCGGGTGCACCGGAACGGCTGTCTGCTGTCGGCGTGGACGCCGGACACCCGGCGCTCCATGCGGCGGCTGCTCGACCTGGGGGTCGACTCCCTCACCACGAACCGCATCGACACCCTGTGCGCCCTGCGCAAGGCGTAGCCGGCCTGCGGAACCGCGTCCCGGAGCGGTGGGCGCCGGCAGCGCCGCTGCGGTGACGGCGTCCACGGGCCGGCCCGTGGCCTCCGGTGCTCGATGCGCCGCGCCACCCCGCCCGAGCGGGCCATCGGACGCTCCCGGGGCTAGGGTCGGGCCATGAGCAGGACAGACCGGGCGAGCAGGGTGATCGCGGCTCCGCCCTCCGCCGTCTACGCCGCCCTCCTCGACCGTGAGGCGATCGAGTCCTGGCTGCCGCCGGCCGGGATGCGCGGCCGGGTCGAGCGGTGGGACCCCCGTCCCGGCGGCGGCTTCCGGATGGTGCTCACCTATCTCGACCCCGACGGCAGTCCGGGCAAGACCTCGGCGGCGACGGACGTCGTCGAGGTCGGGTTCGCGGACCTGGTGCCCCCGGGGCGCGTGGTGCAGCGGGCGGTGTTCGAGGCCGACGACCCGGCGTACGCGGGCACCATGACGATGACCTGGTCGCTCACCGGCTCCGGCGACGGAACCGAGGTGACCGTCACCGCCACGGACGTACCGCCCGGCATCGACCCGGCGGACCACGAGACCGCCATGGCCTCCTCGCTGGCCAACCTGGCGTCGTACGTCAAACCGGCCGGCTGAGGCCGACCGCCCGGACCCCGGACGGCTCCTACAGGCCGGCGATCGCGTTCCACCGCTTCGCGAACTCCGCCCGCTCCGTGGACGTGATGTCGCGGGCGATCGCGAGCCGCTCGCGCATGGCACCGTCGGGGAAGATCAGCGGGTCCTCGGCCAGGGCGGCGGTGTCCTTGTCCTTGGCGGAGGCGAGGACGTCGCGGGCGGCCGGTACCGGGCAGACGTAGTTCACCCAGGCGGCGAGCTCGGCGGCGACCTCGGGGTCGTAGTAGTGGTCGACGAGCTTCTCCGCGTTCGCCTTGTGGCGGGCCAGGTTCGGGATCATCAGCGACTCCGCCCACAGCTCGGCGCCCTCCTCCGGCACCACGAAGCGGATGTCGGGGTCGTCGGCCTGGAGCTGGATCACGTCGCCGGAGTACGCCTGGCAGGCGAGGACGTCGCCGCTGGAGAGGTCCTTGATGTAGTCGTTGCCCGTGAAGCGCCGGATCCGGCCGCTGCGGACGTGCCCCTCGACCTGGTCGCACACGGTGTGGAAATCGTCCGCCGTCCACCGGGTGATGTCGACGCCGTTGCCCTGCATCAGCAGCGCGAAGGCCTCGTCCAGGCCGGAGAGCAGCGTGACCCGGCCCTTGAGGTCGTCGGCCCACAGCTCCGAGACGTGGCGGATCTCGCGGCCCACCCGGCGGCGGTTGTACGCGATGCCGGTGATGCCGGACTGCCAGGGCACGGTGGACCTGCGGCCCGGGTCGAAGGCCGGTGAACTCAGCAGCGGGTCCAGGTACTTGGTGACGTTCGGCTGGCCGGCCCGGTCCATCTCCTGGACCCAGCCGAGGCGGACGAAGCGCGCGCACATCCAGTCGCTGACGACGATCAGATCGCGGCCGGTCTCCTGATGGTTCATCAGGGAGGGGCTGATCTTGCCGAAGAACTCGTCGTTGTCGTTGATCTCCTCGACGTAGTCGACGGCGATCCCGGTGCGCTTCTCGAAGGCGTCCAGGGTGGGTCGCCGCGTGCTGTCCGCGTCGTCGGTGTCGATGTAGAGGGGCCAGTTCGCCCAGTTCAGGCGTTTGTCGCGGAGGGAGAGATCGGCACCGGCCCGCTCCCCCGGCGCCACGTACGCGGAGGGGACCCCGCAGCCCGCCAGCGCGCCCAGAGCGGCACCACCGCCCAGCGCGCTCAGCAGGGAACGGCGGGACAGGGACGGGGACTTCCGGGTCACGGCCACCCGGGCAGCATGCCGCCGGGGCCGGCCCGCCGACAATGGACGCTGCGTCGAGCGATCGTCCGCGGGGCCGACACCCTGTCGATCGGGGCCGTCCGGACGGGAGGCGCACACGGGAGCGGGGGGGGGGGGGGGGGGGGGGGGGGGGGGGGGGGGGGGGGGGGGGGGGGGGGGGGGGGGGGGGGGGGGGGGGGGGGGGGGGGGGGGGGTGTGTGGGGGGGGGGCGG
>NZ_JBVHPY010000019.1:89726-104477 GCF_055567695.1 Streptomyces sp. NPDC026417 | reverse complement strand
TCCCCCCCCCCCCCTCCCCCCCCCCTCCCCCCCCCCCCCCCCCCCCCCCCCCCCCCCCCCCCCCCCCCCCCCCCCCCCCCCCCCCCCCCCCCCCCCCCGCTCCCGTACGGACTAGGCGTCGAGCGACGTCATCACGTGCTTGATGCGCGTGTAGTCCTCGAAGCCGTACCCCGAGAGGTCCTTGCCGTAGCCGGACTTCTTGAAGCCGCCGTGCGGCATCTCCGCCACCAGCGGGATGTGGGTGTTGATCCACACGCAGCCGAAGTCGAGGGACTTGGACAGGCGCATCGCGCGGCCGTGGTCCTTGGTCCAGACGGAGGAGGCGAGGGCGTAGTCCACGCCGTTCGCCCACTCGATCGCCTGCGTCTCGTCCGTGAAGGACTGGACGGTGATGACCGGGCCGAAGACCTCGTTCTGGATGATCTCGTCGTCCTGCTTCAGGCCGGAGACGACGGTCGGGGCGTAGAAGTAGCCCTTCTCGCCGACCTGGTGGCCGCCGGCCTCGACCTTGGCGTGGGCGGGCAGGCGCTCGATGAAGCCCTTGACCTGCTTGAGCTGGTTGGGGTTGTTCAGCGGCCCGTACAGCACGTCCTCGTCGTCCGGCTGCCCCGTCTTGGTGTCGGCGGCGGCCTTGGCGAGCGCGGCCACGAACTCGTCGTGGATGCCCTCCTGGACCAGCACGCGCGTGGCGGCCGTACAGTCCTGCCCGGCGTTGAAGAAGCCCGCCACCGAGATGTCCTCGACGGCCTTGGCGATGTCGGTGTCCTCGAAGACGACGACCGGGGCCTTGCCGCCCAGCTCCAGGTGGACCCGCTTGAGGTCCTTGGCGGCCGACTCGGCGACCGACATGCCGGCGCGCACGGAACCGGTGATGGACGCCATCGCCGGGGTCGGGTGCTCGACCATCGCGCGGCCGGTGTCGCGGTCGCCGCAGATGACGTTGAAGACGCCCTTGGGCAGGATCGAGCCGATGATGTCGGCGATCAGGACCGTGGACGCGGGCGTCGTGTCGGACGGCTTGAGGACGACCGTGTTGCCCGCGGCCAGCGCCGGGGCGAACTTCCACACGGCCATCATCATCGGGTAGTTCCACGGCGCGACCTGCGCGCAGACGCCGACGGGCTCGCGGCGGACGATGGAGGTCAGGCCCTCCATGTACTCGCCGGCGCTCCTTCCCTCCAGCATCCGGGCCGCGCCCGCGAAGAAGCGGATCTGGTCCACCATCGGCGGGATCTCCTCGGACCGGGTGAGTCCGATCGGCTTGCCGGTGTTCTCCACCTCGGCCGCGATGAGTTCCTCGGCCCGCTCCTCGAACGCGTCCGCGATCTTCAGAAGGGCCTTCTGCCGCTCGGCCGGGGTCTGGTCGCGCCAGGCCGGGAAGGCCGCGGCGGCGGCCGCCATCGCGGCGTCGACGTCCGCCTGCCCGGACAGCGGCGCGGTCGCGTACGCCTCTCCGGTCGCGGGGTTGACCACCTCGGTGGTCCGTCCGTCGGCGGCGTCCCGGAATTCTCCGTCGATGTAGTTGCGCAGACGACGCAGCTCGGTGCTCACTGCCGGCCCTCCTGTCGGGTGTCCAATCACTGAGACACCCACCCTAATCCGTGTGTCCACGTTTTCAACACCCCCGATCCCCTCGGATCTGCGAAATCCGCAAGTCACGTCCTCGTAAACAACGAATTTCATCGCTACGACCTTGCGTAACTATCGAGACGTCGTGCAGAGTGGGCGCGTGGCCAGTCGAAGCGCAGACCCCAGGGACTCTCGGGAGTCCAGGAACGGCAGTCCCCAGCTGGATGCCGTCTCCCTCGCCATCATCGAGCAGCTGCAGCAGGACGGACGCCGTCCGTACGCCGCCATCGGCAAGGCCGTGGGCCTCTCCGAGGCGGCCGTGCGACAGCGCGTCCAGAAGCTGCTCGACCAGGGCGTGATGCAGATCGTCGCCGTCACGGACCCGCTCACCGTGGGCTTCCGCAGGCAGGCGATGGTCGGCGTGAACGTCGAGGGCGACCTCGACCCCGTGGCGGACGCGCTGACGGCCATGTCGGAAGTCGAGTACGTGGTGATGACCGCGGGCTCGTTCGACATCCTCGCCGAGATCGTCTGCGAGGACGACGACCACCTGCTGGACGTCATCAACAAACGCATCCGGGCCCTCCCCGGCGTGCGCTCCACCGAGAGCTTCGTCTACCTGAAGCTCAAGAAGCAGACCTACATGTGGGGAACCCGATAGCCGTGAGCAAGGACCTCAGCCGAACCGCGTACGACCACCTGTGGATGCACTTCACCCGCATGTCCTCGTACGAGAACGCGCCCGTTCCCACCATCGTGCGTGGCGAGGGCACCTACATCTTCGACGACAAGGGCAAGCGCTACCTCGACGGTCTCTCGGGACTGTTCGTGGTGCAGGCCGGCCACGGCCGCACCGAGCTCGCGGAGACGGCGTTCAAGCAGGCGCAGGAGCTGGCCTTCTTCCCCGTGTGGTCCTACGCCCACCCGAAGGCCGTCGAGCTCGCCGAGCGCCTGGCGAACTACGCCCCGGGCGACCTGAACAAGGTCTTCTTCACCACCGGCGGCGGCGAAGCGGTCGAGACCGCCTGGAAGCTCGCCAAGCAGTACTTCAAGCTGCAGAACAAGCCGACCAAGTACAAGGTCATCTCGCGTGCGGTCGCCTACCACGGCACCCCGCAGGGCGCCCTGTCCATCACCGGCCTGCCGGCCCTGAAGGCCCCCTTCGAGCCGCTGGTCCCCGGCGCGCACAAGGTGCCGAACACCAACATCTACCGCGCCCCGATCCACGGCGACGACCCCGAGGCCTTCGGCCGCTGGGCCGCCGACCAGATCGAGCAGCAGATCCTGTTCGAGGGCCCGGAGACGGTCGCGGCCGTCTTCCTGGAGCCGGTGCAGAACGCCGGCGGCTGCTTCCCGCCGCCGCCCGGGTACTTCCAGCGGGTGCGCGAGATCTGCGACCAGTACGACGTCCTGCTGGTCTCGGACGAGGTCATCTGCGCCTTCGGCCGCCTCGGCACGATGTTCGCCTGCGACAAGTTCGGCTACGTGCCGGACATGATCACCTGCGCCAAGGGCATGACCTCGGGCTACTCCCCGATCGGCGCCTGCATCGTCTCGGACCGCATCGCCGAGCCGTTCTACCAGGGCGACAACACCTTCCTGCACGGTTACACGTTCGGCGGTCACCCGGTCTCCGCCGCCGTCGGTGTCGCCAACCTCGACCTGTTCGAGCGCGAGGGCCTCAACCAGCACGTGCTGGACAACGAGGGCGGCTTCCTCACGACCCTGCAGAAGCTGCACGACCTGCCGATCGTCGGCGACGTCCGCGGCAACGGCTTCTTCTACGGCATCGAGCTGGTCAAGGACAAGGCCACCAAGGAGACCTTCACGGACGAGGAGTCGGAGCGCGTGCTCTACGGCTTCGTCTCCAAGAAGCTCTTCGAGTACGGCCTCTACTGCCGCGCCGACGACCGCGGTGACCCGGTCATCCAGCTGTCGCCGCCGCTGATCTCCGACCAGTCGACCTTCGACGAGATCGAGGGGATCATCCGCCAGGTCCTGACGGAGGCGTGGACGAAGCTCTGACCCGCCCCCCGGCGCCGCCGGTCCCCGGTCCCCACCGGTCCCGTCGACGCTCCGATCTTCCTCCTGGATGATCAACACCGGCCCCGAAGGCGCCCGTTCGAGTGAGAATGGGCGCCCCGGGGCCGCGTGCTGTGCGCCCCGCCGCCGGCGAATACCTAGCGTGCCCAGTGACCGATCGGCCCTGCCTTCGTTCCCCCGGACGGGGGACGCGACCGGCAACAACTGATCTGAACGAGGTGTACGCGATGGTGGCCCCGCCGGACAACGACGTGCTCTGGGCACGCGCCCTGCACGTCAAGCACAACGGCTCGCCCGCGCTCAGCGGCGTCTCGCTCGGCGTCCGGGAGGGCGAGATCCTCGCCGTCAGCGGACCGCGCGGCAGTGGCAAGACGACCCTGCTGCGGTGCCTGTCCGGACAGCTCCTGCCCCAGCAGGGCGAGGTCTGGTTCAACAGCACCCCCGTCCACACCATGGGCCCGCTCACCCGCGAACGGCTGCGCCGCGACCGCTTCGGCTGGATCGACCCGGCACCGGTCCTCGTACCCGAACTGAACGCCTGGGAGAACGCCGCTCTGCCGCTGATGCTGCGCGGCACCCGGCGCCGGGCCGCCAAGACCGCCGCGCTGGAGTGGCTGGAGCGCCTCGACATCGGCGACTGCGCCCGGAAACGACCGCACGCCCTCCTGCAGGCCGAGCGCCAGCGCGTGGTCATCGCCCGCGCCCTGGTCGCGGCCCCCACCGTGCTCTTCGCCGACGAGCCGACCGCCCCGCTGCACCGCGCCGACCGCGCCCACGTCCTGCGGACCCTCACCACGGCGGCCCGCTCGCACGGCATCACGGTCGTCCTCGCCACCCACGACGCGGACACCGCGGCGCTCGCCGACCGGACGGTGTCGCTGCTCGACGGACGGCGCGTCAACACCGTCCACCTCCCGCCCGTCGCCGAGCCGGAAGGCCGCGCCGCGTGCTCGCTCTCCGTCTAGCCCGCGGGGGGCAGCCCCTGGTCCAGATCCGCCGCCTCCTGGTCGCCGCGGCCTCGGCGGGCACCGGCTTCCTGCTGCTGTGCACGCTGGGGTACGCGATGACGCACCCGGAGGCCTCCACCGCCTCGGTGCTCCGGCTGGCCTGGTGCGTCGCCCCGATGGCCGCCACGGTGTACTTCGCGGTCGCGGTCGCCCGCACCGATCCCGGGACCCGGCCGCGCCCCGGCCTCTCCGCGATCGGCCTCGGCCCGGGCCGCCTGATGGCGATCTCCGCCACCACCACCGCTCTGTCGACCGTCCTCGGCTCGATGCTCGCCCTGCTGCTCTTCCTGCACCTGCGCGGCGACCTCACGGGCATGCCCTTCGACGGCGCCGCGGCCGGGTTCCTCGCGGCGGACCGCCCGCTGCCGCTGCCGGCCGCGCTGACCCTGCTCGCCCTGGTGCCGATCGCCGCCTCGGTGGCCACCTCGCTCGTCCTGCGCCCGCGGGGCCGGGGCACCGCCCGCGGCCGACTGCGCCCCGGCACCGTCGCCGTCGGGACCGCCGGACGCCACCCCGTCGGCGCACTGGCGGCCCCCGGGGAGCCGGGCACCCCGGTCGTCGTCAGCACCGTGGTGAACGCCGGCACCCTTGTCGTCCCCGCCCCGCCGGCCGTCCCCGAGGCGCACGGCGCTCCCGCGGAGCACTCCGACCGGTCCGGCCCCGCACTGGAACCGCACCGGCTCATGCCGCCGCAGACCGCTCCCGGCGGCCTGCCCTGGGGTGCGGCGGTCCTGGCGGCGGGCCTCGCCGTGGAGACGTACGCGAGTCGTTCGGACCCGACGCCCGGGCTCGCGCTGCCCGGCGGATTCGCGGGCGGTCCGGCCGGCGTGCTCATCGGCTGGGCGCTCACCGCGGTGGGCCTCGCCCTGGCCGGGCCGGCGCTCACCCACCTGTGCGGGCGACTGCTCCAGGCCGTCAGGCCGGGCGCGCTGCGACTGCTCGCCGGGCGAGTGCTGCAGACCGAGGCACGGCGCATCGGGCAGCCGCTCGGCGTGCTCTGCGCGGTGGCCTCGGGCGCGTACGCCATGGCGACCCTGTACGCGGGCGAGCGCCCCGGCCTCGGCCCGCTCAGCACGCTCGGCGCGCTGCTGGTGGGCGGCTGCACCCTGCTGACGGTGCTCACGGCCGCCGTCGAGGCCCGGCAGGCGCGCGCCGACACCACGGCCGCCCTGCTGCGGCTCGGCGCGCCGGTCACGATGCTCCGCACGGCGGCGGCCCTGCGCATCGGCGCGCTGCTCGCCGTGTTCGGGCCGCTGACCTGGACGGTCGCCCAGCTCGCCGCGCTGCCGCTGACCCGCTGAGGTCACGGCGGACCCGCCCCGGACGCACCTGTCCGGCCCCGGCGGGAAATGGGTCCGCGCCGCGCGATGAGTTCTCCGGGGCGCGCCGGTCTATCCCTGCGAACGGCACCACACCGACGGGAGAGGCCCCCATGTACCAGCAGATGATCTTCGTGAACCTGGCCGTGAACGACGTGGACTCCTCGAAGAAGTTCTTCACGGAGCTCGGCTACACGATCAACCCGCAGTTCTCGACCGACGACTGCGCCTGCGTCGTGATCAGCGACACGATCGTGGCCATGCTGCTCAGCCGGCAGCGGTACTCCGACTTCACGAAGAAGGAGATCGCGGACTCCACGAGGACCAGCGAGGTGCTGCTGTGCCTGAGCGCGGAGAGCCGCGAGAAGGTCGACGAGCTGGTCGACCGTGCCATCGCCGCGGGCGGCTCCGCGACGGGCGAGACCCAGGACCACGGCATGATGTACGGCCGCGCCTTCGACGACCCGGACGGCCACACCTGGGAAATCATGTGGATGGACCCGGCCGCGGTCGAGGGCTGAGCCCCACGCCCCCCCGGTGGACGGCACGACCGGCCGGGCGCGCGGCACGGGGGTCCGCGCGCCGGCCTGACCGGCCCCGGTGACACCGAGGTGCAGCGGATGGTCGGCCACCCGCCGGGCGCCGGGTTCCGGTCTGCGCGGGCGGTGAGTTCAGGTCCGGCGGTCTGCCTAGCATGGGCGGGTGCAGCAGATATCCGACCCCGTGTCCTCGCCTCAGCCCGGCCCGGACGAGATCCTCGCCGCTTCCCACGACCGTGAGGTCGAGTCCCTCGCCGAGTTCGACGAGGTCGTCGCGGCGCACGGCTCCCTCGCCGGATTCCGCGTCCAGGCCGTCGATCTGACGGGCCGTACGGACGTCCTGCTCTCCGTGGACTGCGCGGCGGCCGTCTTCCTCGGCTGCCCGATGGATGCGGAGGCGGCCGCGCGGGCCAGGGGCTCGGGCGCGCTGGTCTTCCCGCCCGTCCCGGGTCTGCCCTTCGACCCGTACCGCGGGTTCCTCTACTCGCCCGACGAGCTCTTCGACTCGCTCGACGCCGGCTACGAGGCGACGCCGGACGCCCGTGCCTACGCGTGGTTCCAGCGGACGAAGGCCGACGGTGACGTCTACGCCTCGATGCTGCGGGCCGTCCACGACGACTCCGTCTCGGACGCGCTCGACGAACTCCTCGTCGGCGCACCGGTGGTGGGCGTGATGGGCGGCCACGCGATGGCACGCGGCACGACGGAGTACGAGGGTGCCGCGCGGCTCGGCCGCTCCCTCGCCCGCAGCGGTCTCACCGTGGCCACCGGCGGCGGTCCCGGCGCGATGGAGGCCGCCAACCTCGGCGCGTACGCCGCTCCCTTCGACGACGCCATGCTCGCGGAGTCGCTGCGACTCCTCGCCGCCGTACCGTCGTTCACCCCGTCGGTCGCCGACTGGGCGCGCGCCGCCTTCGACGTGCGCGGACGCCACCCGGCGGGCGGACCCTCGGTCGGAATCCCGACCTGGTTCTACGGTCACGAACCGCCCAACGCCTTCGCCACGCACATCGCCAAGTACTTCGCCAACGCCACCCGGGAGGACGGGCTCCTGGCGCGCTGCACCGCGGGCGTGGTCTTCCTGCCGGGCGCCGCGGGCACCGTCCAGGAGATCTTCGACAACGCGACGCCGAATTACTACGAGTCGCGCGGCGAACCCACCCCGATGGTGCTCGTCGACCGGGTCCACTGGACCGAGAGGCATCCGACCTGGCCGCTCCTCAAGTCCCTTGCCCGGGAGCGCTCGATGGAGTCGCGGATCGCGCTCGTGGACACGATCGAGGAGGCCCCGGAGGCGCTCAAACGTCTCGGCGGGCAATGACAACGTAAAGCCAACGCCCGCGCGGGGCATATTCATTGACAGCGGTCGGGCCGCGCTTATACACCTGTGAGACTCCTGGGGGTGCTGTTGTCACAACAGGACCTCCACACCCCCCCCCGCAGTTGCACATTTTGTGAAGGGCAATCGTGTCCATATCTCGCCGTACCGCACGTTCCGTGCGCATCCTCGGTGTTGCCTCCGCCACTGCCGCGCTCGCGCTCGGCGTCGCGGGCAACGCACTTGCCTGCAACATCCGTGACTTCTCGGCCGTCGCCGCCTGCGACGCCAACGGGAAGGGCATCATCACCGTCACCGACACCGACGCCTCGGGCGTCGAGGCCGAGGTCTCCGTCTACCTGGAGTCCAAGGGCGCCGACCAGCGGCTCGTCGGCACCAAGACGGTCAAGGGCACCCGTGAGGGCGCGACCGTCACGTTCTCCGAGGACTGGGCCCCGAAGTCCGAGTACCGGATCCACATCACCGCCGGGAAGATCGTCGACGAGGACATCTCGCCGAACCTGACCGCTCCGGCCGAGGCGGCCTGCGGGACCGCGGAGACGCCCAAGCCGTCGCAGACGCCGAAGCCTTCGCAGACCCCGTCCTCCTCCACCACCCCGTCGGCGACGCCGTCCGAGTCGGACAGCACCGCGCCTGCGACCCCCGGGGACAACGAGCCCTCCGCCGCGGCCGGCGAGTCCAACCTGGCCGAGACCGGCGCCGACTCCAACACCGGCATGATCGCCGGCGTCGCCGGCGCGTTCGTCGTCGTCGGCGGTGGCGCGGTGTACTTCGGCATGCGCCGCCGCAACACCTCGAAGACGGGCTGACCCCGCCCATCGCACGACCGGATGGCCCGCCCCCTGCCCGGGGGCGGGCCATCCGCCGTTGCGCGGCGCAGCGGCCCCCCGCTTCGGCCGGGCCCCGGCGGCGCCCGGCCGGCGCCGCGGGGGGTCAGGCGGCCGGGGGCTCCCCGAGGACGACGACGTCCGCCGCGTCGAACTCCACCCCGACCTCGTCGCCGGGACCGGGCGCGTCCCGCAGCGCGCAGGCCGCTTCGAGACGCGGGGCGTCCCGCGGTTGCAGCTGCACCGCGACATGGGTGCCCCGGAAGGTGCGTGCGGCGACGGTGCAGCGCAGCCCGTCGGCCGGCGCCACCAGCCGTACCCCGGCGGGCCTGACGAGCAGCGTCCGCCGCCCCTGGGGTGCGCCCTCCGGAACCGGGACCTTTCCCCACGGGGTGTGCGCGGCCTCTCCGCTCACCGTCGCCTCGGCCACGTTGTCGAAGCCGAGGAAGCGTGCCACGAAGGCGTCCGCCGGGTGCTGCCAGACCTCCAGGGGCGTACCGGACTGGGCGATCCTCCCGTCCCGCATCACCACGACCCGGTCCGCGAGCGCGAAGGCCTCGCCCTGGTCGTGCGTCACGGCGAGCACGGTGGTCCCCAACTCGCCGAACAGTTCGCGCAGTTCGACGACCAGCCGCTCTCGCAGCGAGCGGTCGAGCTGTCCCAGCGGCTCGTCCAGCATCAGCAGCCGGGGGCGGGGCGCGAGGGCGCGGGCCAGCGCCACCCGCTGCTGCTCCCCGCCGGACAGCGAGGCGACGGCTCTGGAGGCGGCCCCGGGCAGCCCGACGAGTTCGAGCAACTCGTGTACGCGGCGGCCCTGTTCGCCCTTCGGGGAGCCGTGCATCCGCAGCCCGAAGGCGACGTTGCCGCCCACGTCCCGTTGCGGGAACAGCTGATGGTCCTGGAACATCAGCCCGACGCCCCGCTTGTGCGCGGGCACCCCCGACTGCTCCCGCCCGTCCAGCAGCACCCGGCCCGCGTCGAGCGCCTGCAACCCGGCCACCGCCCGCAGCAGGGTCGACTTGCCGCTGCCGCTCGGCCCCAGCACGCACACGATCTCGTGCTCGGCGACATCGAGGCCCACGGCGTCGAGCACCGGCCGCCCGCCGAAGCGCACGGTCGCCCCCTCCAGCCGCAGCAGGGCGTCGCGTTCCTTCGTGAGCCCGCTCATCAGAACTCCCCCGTCCGGTCGGTACGCATGCGCTCCAGCAGCAGCAGCGCGAGCGCGCAGACCGCCATCAGGATCGTCGAAAGGGCCATCGCCTGGCCGTAGTTGAGGTCTCCAGGACGGCCGAGGAGCCGGGCCACGGTGACCGGCAGCGTCGGATTGTCGGCCCGCGCGATGAAGACCGTCGCCCCGAACTCGCCGAGCGAGACGGCGAACGCGAAGCCCGCCGCGATCAGCAGCGCCCGCCGCACCATCGGCAGGTCGACCTCGCGCCACACCCGCCAGGGCGACGCCCCGAGCACGGCCGCCGCCTCCCGCAGCCGCTCGTCGACCGCGCGCAGCACGGGCAGCATCGTGCGGACGACGAAGGGAACACCCACCAGGGCCTGTGCGAGCGGCACCAGGATCCACGAGGAGCGCAGGTTCAGCGGCGGCTCGTCCAGGGCGATCAGGAACCCGAAGCCGACCGTCACCGCGGAGACGCCGAGCGGCAGCATCAGCAGCGCGTCGAAGCCGCGCACGAGCCGGCCCGCCCGCCGGGTCAGCGCGGCCGCGGCCAGGCCACCGATCAGGACGGCGATGGCGGTGGCCGCGAGCGCGTACTGCAGCGAGTTGCCGATCGCCTCGATCGGCGCCACGAGGAACATGCCGTCGTCCGCCGACGTCAGTGCCCGGTAATACGCGAGTCCGTGGCCGCCCGGGGTGTCGAAGGACCGCTGGACCAGCACGGCGAGGGGCAGTACCAGCAGGAGGGCGATGGTCGCCAGGACCCCGGCGAACAGCGCCCACTGCCCGGCACCGCGCGGCCTGCGCGAGGTCAGGGAGGCGTCCACGAGACGCAGGGCGCTCTCCCGCCGCCGTACGGTCCGGGCGTGCACGGCGAGGATGGCGCCGACCGCCGCGAACTGGACGATGGTCAGCACCGCGGCGGTGGAGAGGTCGAAGATCTCCGAGGTCTGGCGGTAGATCTCCACCTCCAGGGTGGAGAAGGCCGGGCCGCCGAGGATCTGCACCACGCCGAAGGAGGTGAACGTGAAGAGGAAGACCATGAGCGACGCGGCGGCCACGGCGGGCCCGAGCGCCGGCAGCGTCACGGTGCGCCAGGCGGCGAACCGGGAGGCGCCGAGCATCCGGGCGGCCTCCTCCTGGCGCGGGTCGAGCTGCGACCAGAGCCCGCCGACCGTGCGCACGACGACCGCGTAGTTGAAGAAGACGTGCGCGAGCAGGATCGCCCACACGGTGGTGTCCAGCCGTACGCCCCACAGTTGGTCGAGCAGGCCGCCCCGACCGACGAGCGCCAGGAAGGCGGTGCCGACGACGACGGTCGGCAGCACGAACGGGACGGTGACCACCGCCCGCAGTACCTGCTTGCCCCGGAACTCGAAGCGCGCGAACACGTACGCGCCGGGGAGCGCGATCAGCAGCGTGAGCATTGTGGAGGCGAGCGCCTGCCAGGTGGTGAACCACAGGACGTGCCGGACGTCGGACTGCCCGAGCACGTCGGCGATCCTGCCGAGGTGCCAGACGCCGTCGACACGCAGTCCGCGGGCCACGATCGCCGCCACCGGATAGGCGAAGAAGACCGCGAAGAACGCGACGGGCAGGGCCATCAGCCCGAGCCGCGCCGCGCTCCCGCGCCTTCCGCCCGCCGCCTTCGAGGGAGCGGCCCCTACTTCAGTACGAGCGAGGTCCACGACTTGACCCACTGGTCACGGTGGTCGGCGATCCTCGCCGGAGCGAGGGTCTCGGGGTCCTTCGCCTGCGGCCCGAACTCGGTGAACTCGGCGGGCACCCGGGCGCCCTCGACCACCGGGTAGACGAACATGTTCAGCGGCATGTCCTCCTGGAACCTCTTCGAGACCAGGAAGTCGAGGAGGGCCTTGCCGCCCTTGGTGTTCTTCGCGTTGCTCAGCAGGCCCGCGTACTCGACCTGCCGGAAGCAGGTGCCGGTCGCCACGCCGGTGGGCGCGGTCGTCGGCCTGGGGTCCGCGTAGATCACCTCGGCGGGCGGGGACGAGGCGTAGGAGACGACCAGCGGCCGATCGGCCTTGGCCTTCCTGCCGCCGGCGGACCCGGAGAACTCCTCGTTGT
Source organism: Streptomyces sp. NPDC026417 (assembly GCF_055567695.1). Classification (NCBI taxonomy): domain Bacteria; kingdom Bacillati; phylum Actinomycetota; class Actinomycetes; order Kitasatosporales; family Streptomycetaceae; genus Streptomyces; species Streptomyces sp. NPDC026417. The sequence goes on along the minus strand of NZ_JBVHPY010000019.1, from coordinate 92,578 downwards.
AGGCCTGCTCCCAGCCGTCCACGACCTTCACGCCGTTGGCCCGGAGCTTCTTCCAGTAGGCCTGCCAGCCCGCGTCGCCGTACCGGGCCGCCGTGCCGAGCAGGAAACCGAGGCCGGGCGAGGACGTCGACGCGTTCTCGGTGACGAGCAGGTTCTTGTACGCGGGGTCGGCCAGGTCGTCGAAGGTCTTCGGCGGGGTCAGCTTGTGCGCGGTGAACCAGGCCTTGTCGTAGTTGACGCAGATGTCGCCCGAGTCGATCGGGGTGACCCGGTGCTTGTCCTGGTCGGCCCGGTACTCGGGGAGGACCCGGTCCGCGCCCTTCGCCTCGTACGACTGGAAGAGCCCGTTGTCGAGCGCGCGGGAGAGCAGGGTGTTGTCGACGCCGAAGAAGACGTCGCCCTGCGGGTTGTCCTTGGTGAGGATCGCCTTGTTGACGGCCTGCCCGGCGTCCCCGGCCTTGAGGACCTTGACCCGGTAGCCGGACTCCTTCTCGAACGCCTTGAGCACGCCCTTGGAGGCGATGAAGGAGTCATGGCTGACCAGGGTCACGGTCTTGCCGCCGGCATCGCCGCCGGAGTCGGACGAGCCGCACGCGGACAGCGTGCCGATCCCGAGCCCGGCGGCCACGATCGCGGCCGTGAACTTGGTGGTGGTGCTCACTGGATTCCTCCTGGGGTGACCAGGAAGAGACGCGGCCCTGCCCGGGAACCTCTGAAAGTTCCCGGGCAGGGCGCAACAGCTTGAGTGATGACCGAACTTCCTACCCAGAATGACCTGGGCAAGGTTCAGAGGGTCTGCGGCCCGTGCCGCACTCTCAGCGCTGTGGCGCTCCCCTGTCGGAATATGAAGATGTACCTACGGGGGTCAGCCTACCGCCCACCCGCCCGGCGGCCTCGACCCGCGGGGCCTACCGCTCGGACGCCGCCAGCTGTCCGCACGCTCCGTCGATCTCCTGGCCGCGGGTGTCGCGGACGGTGACCGGGACGCCGTGCGCCGCGATGGCCTCGACGAACGCCTTCTCGTCCTCGGGGCGCGAGGCGGTCCACTTGGAGCCCGGCGTCGGGTTCAGCGGGATCAGGTTCACGTGGACCGGCTTGCCCCGGAGCAGCCGGCCGAGCCGGTCGCCGCGCCACGCCTGGTCGTTGATGTCCCGGATCAGGGCGTACTCGATGGAGAGGCGGCGCCCCGACTTGGCCGCGTACTCCCAGCCGGCGTCCAGCACCTCGCGCACCTTCCACCGCGTGTTGACGGGGACGAGGGTGTCGCGGAGTTCGTCGTCCGGCGCGTGCAGGGAGATCGCCAGGCGGCACTTGAAGCCCTCGTCAGCGAAGCGATGGATGGCGGGCACCAGGCCCACGGTCGACACGGTGATGCCGCGCTGCGAAAGCCCGAGGCCGTCGGGCTCGGGGTCGGTGAGCGCGCGGATGGAGCCCACCACGCGCTTGTAGTTGGCGAGCGGCTCGCCCATGCCCATGAACACGATGTTGCTCAGCCGCGCCGGGCCGCCGGGGATCTCGCCGTCCCGGAGCGCCCGCATCCCGTCGACGATCTGGTGCACGATCTCGCCGGTGGACAGGTTCCGGTCGAGACCGGCCTGGCCCGTGGCGCAGAACGGGCAGTTCATCCCGCAGCCGGCCTGGGAGCTGATGCACATGGTCACCCGGTCCGGGTAGCGCATCAGCACGGACTCGACGAGCGTGCCGTCGAAGAGCCGCCACAGGGTCTTGCGGGTGGTGTCGTCGTCGCAGCTGATGTGCCGGACGACGGACATCAGCTCGGGCAGCAGCGCCTCCTGGAGCTTCCCGCGCGAGGCGGCCGGAATGTCCGTCCACTCCGCCGGGTCGTGCGCGTAGCGCGCGAAGTAGTGCTGCGAGAGCTGCTTGGCACGAAACGGCTTCTCACCGATCGCGGCAACCGCCTCTTTGCGCTCGGCGGGCGTGAGATCGGCAAGGTGCCGCGGCGGCTTCTTGGCTCCGCGGGGGGCGACGAAAGTAAGTTCTCCGGGCTTCGGCATAACCCTTCCAGTGTCGCAGATCATCACCGGGGCCCCGGGCCGGAGCGGGGTGGGGGCGGTCACCCACGGGCGCCGGCCGCCGGCTCCGGCCGACCTGGCACGGGGCCGGGGCGGCGGGGAAGGCTCTTTCTCGTGGTTGCCCCGCAACCGGGGCTTCCACGGTGCCGATTCCCCGGGTCGCTGTCGCCGGAGGCGCTCCTTCCCCTAGAATCGAACTTGTGTACGAAACCGTGTCTCGCCCCGAGCACCCCCGCAGTGTCCGCCCGCGCCGGGCCCGGCACCTGCGCCCCTTCGACGACACCGGCACCGGGCCGGCGCCCGGCGGCCTCGTGCGGGACTCCCGTACGACGACCGGTCCCGATGCCCCGTGAGCGGCGGGGAGCCGCAGCCCGAGGACGCGGGCACCGCCCCCATCGTCGTCCAGCGCGCCGCCGGCCCGGGCGGTCGCCGGGTGACAATCCGCGCCCAGGTCGCCGGGCTGGCCCACAGCGACGCCGACCTGGTCGAGTTCCTGCGCCGCGCGGGCCTGCCCGACGCCGGGGACCTGCTGGACGACCCGCGGTGGGTGGACTGGCAGGGCGGTCGGCCTCACGACTACGGCCCGGGCTGACGGCACCTCGGGGCGCGTGCGGGGGCGTGGCCCCGTCCCGGCATACGCCGTTTCGGGCCCGGTGCGGTCCACCGGGGGTCGCGGACATGCGAAGAGGGGGGGGGGGGGGGGGGGGGGGGGGGGGGGGGCGCGGGGGGGGGGGGGGGGGGGGGGGTGGGGGGGGGGGGGGGGGGGGGGGGCTGGGGGGTTTGCGGCAGGTAGTTGTTCCGGTGGTCGGTTGGGACAGG
>NZ_JBVHPY010000019.1:0-89716 GCF_055567695.1 Streptomyces sp. NPDC026417 | reverse complement strand
CTCCCTCTCCCTCGCTCTCCTCTCTCCTCCCCGCTATCGGACCGCCCCCCCCTATCCCCCCCCCCCCCCCCCCCCCCCCCCCCCCCCCCTCCCGTACGCAACAGCGGGCCGGCGACGTGCCGGTCAGCCGGACCCCACGAAGAGCACCAGCAGCAGCCACACCACGGGCGCCGTCGGAAGCAGGGAGTCGAGCCGGTCCATGATGCCGCCATGGCCCGGCAGGAGCGTGCCCATGTCCTTGATGCCGAGGTCACGCTTGATCATGGACTCGCCGAGATCGCCGAGCGTGGCGCTGGCGGCGACCGCGAGGCCGAGGACCAGCCCCTGCCACCAGCTCCCGTCGTCGATCAGGAACTGCATGCACAGCGCGCCGGCCGCCATGGCGAAGGCGATGGCGCCGCCGAGACCCTCGCGGGTCTTGCCGGGGCTGATGCGCGGCGCCAGCTTGTGCGTGCCGAAGCGCCAGCCGACGGCGTACGCACCGGTGTCGCTGACGACGGTGAGCAGCAGGAACGTCAGGACGCGCCAGGGACCGTCGTCGGCTGTCAGCATGAGGGCGACGAACGTGGCGAGGAACGGCACGTAGAAGGCCGCGAAGACCCCGGCCGTGACGTCCTTGAGGTACCCCTCGGGCGGTTCCGTCATCCGCCAGACGAGGACCGCGAGCGCGGTGAGCGCCATCGCCACCCAGGCACCCTCGGTGCCCCGCACGTAACCGGCGACGACCATGGCCGCACCACCGATCGCCAGCGGAACGAGCGGCGCCTTGATGCCCTTGCGCTCCGAGAGCCGTGACGTGAGCTCCCACAGGCCCACCACCACGGCGACCGCTATCACCCCGATGAACACGGCCTTGACGACGAACAACGACGCGATGATCACCGCACCGAGTCCGACACCCACCCCTATGGCCGCACCCAGGTCCCGGCCCGCACTCTTCTTCTGAGGTGCGGGCGCTGGCGGGTGGGCGGCGCTGGGCATGGGCTCCTGCGGACTCTGCGGGTGGTACGACGGCCCCGCGTAGGGCGCCGCCGCTGGTGTCTCGTCGCGGAACAAGGGGCCGCTCAGCCGAGCGGCCCCCCGGTCGTCATCCTGGTCTCCGCCGTACGCGGGCACCTCGGGCACGATGGGCATGGGGCGAGTCTGCTGGGCGTCATGCGCATCGTACGTGGGACCCGCCGGGGCTGCCCCCTGGACAGGCCCCTGCTCGGACGGCCCCCAGTACCCGGCTTGTGGCGGCGCTCCCCAGGAAGAGTCGTTCATCAGACCTCGAGCAGCTCAGCTTCCTTGTGCTTGAGGAGCTCGTCCACCTGGGCCACGTACTTGTGGGTGGTGTCGTCGAGTTCCTTCTCCGCACGGCGGCCCTCGTCCTCGCCGACCTCGCCGTCCTTGACCAGCTTGTCGATGGCGTCCTTGGCCTTGCGGCGCACGGAGCGGATGGACACCTTGGAGTCCTCGGCCTTGGTCCGGGCGACCTTGATGTAGTCCTTGCGGCGCTCCTCGGTCAGCTCGGGGAACACCACCCGGATGATGTTGCCGTCGTTGCTCGGGTTGACACCGAGGTCGGAGTCGCGGATCGCCTGCTCGATGTTGCGCAGCGCGCTCTTGTCGAACGGGGTCACCACGGCCATGCGCGGCTCCGGCACCGAGAACGAGGCCAGCTGGTTGATCGGCGTCAGCGCACCGTAGTAGTCCGCCACGATCTTGTTGAACATCGCCGGGTGCGCACGACCGGTGCGGATCGCGGCGAAGTCCTCCTTGGCGACCACGACGGCCTTCTCCATCTTCTCCTCGGCTTCGAGGAGGGTCTCTTCGATCACCACTTGCTCCTGCGTGTCTTGAGTAGGCCCGGCAGCTGTTCCTCGTCGGGGTCGGCGGCCGGCTGCGTCGCGTCTTGTTCCTGCACGGTTCCGGACCGGCAGGACATTGTCCATCCCCCGGTCAGGGTCCGTCCCGGTCAGGGGGCTGCCCCTGCGGGGTCCGTCCCGGTCGGGGCGCGTACCCCTGCGGGGTCCGTCCCCGGTCAGGCCCGGCTGTCGTCGTCACCCACGAGTGTGCCGATCTTCTCACCCTTGACGGCCCGGGCGATATTGCCCTCCGCCAGGAGCTCGAAGACCAGGATCGGGAGCTTGTTGTCCCGGCAGAGCGTGATGGCGGTCATGTCCGCGACCTTGAGGTCCCGGGTGATGACCTCGCCGTAACTGAGCCCGTCGAACTTGACGGCCGTCGGGTTGGTCTTGGGGTCGGAGTCGTAGACCCCGTCCACACCGTTCTTGCCCATCAGCAGGGCCTCGGCGTCGATCTCCAGGGCGCGCTGGGCGGCGGTGGTGTCCGTGGAGAAGTACGGCATGCCCATGCCCGCACCGAAGATGACCACGCGCCCCTTCTCCAGGTGCCGCACGGCGCGCAGCGGGATGTACGGCTCGGCGACCTGCCCCATGGTGATGGCGGTCTGCACGCGGCTGTCGATGCCCTCCTTCTCCAGGAAGTCCTGGAGAGCCAGGCAGTTCATGACCGTGCCGAGCATGCCCATGTAGTCGGAGCGGGCCCGGTCCATACCGCGCTGCTGGAGCTCGGCACCGCGGAAGAAGTTGCCGCCGCCGATGACGACCGCGATCTGTGCGCCGCCCCGCACGACGGCCGCGATCTCACGGGCGATCTTGTGCACCACGTCGGGGTCGACGCCCAGTCCGCCGCCGCCGGCGAACGCCTCGCCGGAAAGCTTCAGCAGAAAGCGTCCGGCACCTTTGCCGTCGTCGGTCTTCTCGCCCTGGTCGGCCTGGGTGGTGGTCATGAAGATCTCGCCTCTTTACGTGTCGCACATACGAAGAAGGCCATTGCCGGTGGGGTGTTGGCTCCCATACGCGGCAATGGCCTCCTCGTCAGATCTGCTGTCGCCCGTCACGCACGCACGCGTGCCGGCGTACGCGGACGACTGCTGTCGACCCTAGCGGGGTCGCGCGTCGATCGCGGTACGGACTCAGATGCCGACCTTGATGCGCGTGAAGCGCTTCAGGGTGACACCGGCCTCGTCCAGAACCTTCTGGACGGACTTCTTGTTGTCGAGCGCGTACGGCTGACCGAGGAGGGTGGCCTCCTTGAAGAAGCCGTTGACGCGACCCTCGACGATCTTGGGGAGGGCGGCCTCGGGCTTGCCCTCGGCGCGGGTGGTCTCCTCGGCGACGCGGCGCTCGGACTCGACGACCTCGGCCGGGACGTCCTCACGGGAGAGGTACTTCGGCGCGAAGGCGGCGATGTGCTGCGCGATGCCCTTGGCGAGGTCGGCGTCGGCCTTGTCCAGCTCGACCAGGACACCGATCTGCGGGGGCAGGTCGGGCATGGTGCGGTGCATGTACGCGGTGACGTACGCGCCGGAGTACTGGGCGAAGCGGTCCAGGACGATCTTCTCGCCCAGGTTGGCGTTGGCCTCGTCGACGAACGCCTGGACGGTCTTGCCGGCCTCGATCTCGGACGCGAGCAGCGCCTGGATGTCGGCGGGGGACGTCGCGGCGGCGTGCTGCGCGATCTGGTTGGCGACGGCCTGGAACTTCTCGCCCTTGGCGACGAAGTCCGTCTCGCACTTCAGCTCGACCAGCACACCGGAGGTGTTGTCGTCAGCGATGATGGAGACCACGGCGCCGTTCTCGGCGGAGCGGCCCTCGCGCTTGGCGACGCCCTTCTGGCCCTTGATGCGCAGCGCCTCGACGGCCTTGTCGACGTTGCCGTCGGCCTCGTCCAGCGCCTTCTTGCAGTCCATCATGCCGGCGCCGGTGAGCTCACGGAGCTTCTTGACGTCGGCGGCGGTGTAGTTCGCCATGATTCCTGGAATCTCTCTCGAAGTCTGAAGATCTACGGACCGAACGGCGGGGGCTTCGTGGGCCCCCGCCGTTCGACAACCCGAAGGGGTGAGGGGTCAGGCCTGCTCGGCGTCCGCGGCCGGGGCCTCGGCGGCGGCCTCGGCGGGAGCCTCGGCCTGCTCGGCGTCGGCGACCTTCTCGGTCTCGGCGGAGGTCTGCACCTCGGCGGCCGGGGCCTCGGCGTCGTCGGCCTTCTTCTCGCCCTCGAGCAGGTCGCGCTCCCACGCGGCGAGCGGCTCGCCCGCGGCCTTGTCACCCTCGGCCTTGCCGGCGCCGGAGCGGGCGATGAGGCCCTCGGCGACGGCGTCGGCGATCACGCGGGTGAGCAGGGTGACGGAGCGGATCGCGTCGTCGTTGCCCGGGATCTTGTAGTCGACCTCGTCGGGGTCGCAGTTGGTGTCGAGGATGGCGACGACCGGGATGTTGAGCTTCCGGGCCTCGCCGACCGCGATGTGCTCCTTCTTGGTGTCCACGATCCAGACGGCGCTGGGCACCTTCTGCATCTCGCGGATACCACCGAGGGTCTTCTCCAGCTTGGCCTTCTCGCGCGAGAGCACGAGAAGCTCCTTCTTGGTGAGACCGGAGGCGGCGACGTCCTCGAAGTCGATCTGCTCGAGCTCCTTGAGGCGCTGCAGACGCTTGTAGACGGTCGAGAAGTTGGTGAGCATGCCGCCCAGCCAGCGCTGGTTGACGTAGGGCATGCCGACGCGGGTGGCCTGCTCGGCGATGGCCTCCTGCGCCTGCTTCTTCGTGCCGACGAACATGACCGTGCCGCCGTGGGCGACGGTCTCCTTGACGAACTCGTAGGCGCGGTCGATGTACGACAGCGACTGGAGCAGGTCGATGATGTAGATGCCGTTGCGCTCCGTGAAGATGAAGCGCTTCATCTTCGGGTTCCAACGACGGGTCTGGTGACCGAAGTGGACGCCGCTTTCCAGCAGCTCCCGCATCGTGACGACGGCCATGGCCGTTCTCCTTGAGGTTCTCGGTTGTGCCGCGCGTGCCGGACGGCACTCGCGCCTGACGCCCGCGATGCGCCTTGCCACAGAGGACCGAGGGGCGCTGACACCGGCTTTCGTCGAAGGACGTGGGCCGGATGCCGGGGCGTGCGAAGTCGACCCGGTGACCCGGATCGCCACAAGAAGTGTACGGGACCCGCGGAGCGCCGGGTGACGCCGATGTCCACAACCGGTGGGTCCTCCACAGATCCCGGCGGGGACGGGCGCGGTGCGGGACGGTTCTCGCATGCGAGCGAAACGACGTGACCGTACGTGGCCGGTGGCGCCGCGGGTCCTGCCGGCCCGGCCGGCCCTCCTGTCCCTCCTGTCTCTCCTGTCCCGCCTGATCCTGACGGCGACGGTCTTCGGGGCCGTGGGCCCGACCGGTCTCGCCCTCGCTCTCGCCACGGAGAGTCAGGCCCCGCCCGGACGAGTGGAAGCGAGCGGACGGCCTGCGGCCCACCGAGCGGAGCCGACCGACCGGGCGGGGCCGACCGACCCGGCTGGGTGGGTGGTTCGGACGGGGCGGGGGGAAGGGGTGGGGCCGACCGAGCCGGCTGGGCGGGCGGTTCGGACGGGGCGGGTGGAACAGGTGGGGCCGGACGGGTCACCGCGGCCCTCCGAGCCGCCGAGGTCATCAGGGCCGCCGGGGTCATCGGGGCCACCGGGGCCATCAGGGCCACCGGGGCCATCAGGGCCGCCGGGGTCACCGGGATTGCCGGGATTGCCGGGCACGCCCGGCCTGCCCGGCGCCGACATGTCGGTGCCTGCCGTGGGCCGCACCTGGCCCGTCCGCGCGGCGCCGGGCGCACACCCCCTGGTCGTACGGGGCTGGGAACCCCCGGTCACGGCGTACGGCCGCGGCCACCGAGGCGTCGACCTGGCCGCTCCGCCCGGCGCGCCCGTGCTCGCGGTCGCCTCCGGCCGGGTGTCCTTCGCGGGCCGGGTGGCGGGCCGCGGAGTCGTCTCGGTCGAGCTGACGGGGACGGGTGACCCGCCGCTGCGGACGACGTACGGACCGGTCCGCCCGTCGGTGAAGAAGGGCGACGAGGTGGCGGCGGGAGATGCGCTGGGGAGCCTGGAACCGACGGGCGCCCACTGCCCGGCCGCCTGCCTGCACCGGGGCCTGCGGAGAGGAGACACCTACCTGGACCCGCTCTCCCTGCTGCCGCCCTGGCTCCTGCACCACGGCCCGTCCCGCCTGCTCCCGGTCCTCGGGACACCCTCCGTCAGGTCATTCCCGTGACCACGCAGCCGGGGACGAACAGGGACGACGGCCCGACCGGAACCCTGAGGAGGGCTGTAAACAGACCGAACGAGCCGGGTGACGCCCAAGGCGGGGAAGCCGTCATCGCCGGCAGGAGACCCTCCCCGGATCACCGCCGGACACCCGCCCGTCCGGCGGACCTCAGCCGCGCACGCCCCGCAGCGCCATCCCCACCGCCGCGTCCGTGATCGCCCCCGGGTCCTCGGCCGCACCGAGCTCGATGCGGCGCACCGCGGCGTCGACGATCCCCTGGAGCAGCATCGCCGCGAGCCGGGGTTCCGCGTGCCCCATGGCCCGCAGCGCCTCCGCGATCATCGCGACGAGTCCGCCGTGCGCCGCACGGATCTTCTCGCGGGCACCCGCGTCGAGTTCGCTCGCGGAGATGGCGACCACGGCCCGGTGCCTCCGGTCGCCGACCAGGGCCAGCTGCTGCCTGACGTACGCCTCCACCTTGCCCTCGGGTCCGTCCGCCGCGGCCATCGCCGCCTCGACCTCGGCCGCCCAGACCGGGAAGTCGACCTCGCAGAGCTCCTGGACGACGGCCGCCCGGGACCGGAAGTACTCGTAGACGGAGGACCGGGCCAGGCCGGTCCGCTCGGCGAGGGCCGGGAAGGTCAGCGACTCCGTCCCGCCCTCGGACAGCAGGGACCGCGCCGCGTCCAGCAGGGCGGCTCGCTGCATCGACCGGTGCTCGGCCACGGAGGCCGCTCGAATCCTTGGCACGTCAACCACTTTACGGACGGACCGTCGCGGACGGGAGTCACTCCGCCCACCCGGCCGAGCGCAGCAGTCTCCTTCCGGACCCCGCCGCCGCCCCGGCCGGGCAGCCGGGCAGGGACGATTCAGCGGTGGCCCCGCCGCGCGTCAGCGGCCGAAGCTCGCCAGCTTCGCCCGCAGCTGGAGCACGGACTTGGTGTGGATCTGGCTCACCCGGCTCTCGGTCACCCCGAGGACGTTCCCGATCTCGGCGAGCGTGAGCCCCTCGTAGTAGTAGAGGGTGACCACGGTCTTCTCCCGGTCCGGCAGGGTGTTGATGGCCCTGGCCAGAAACCTCCGCAGCTCCCGGTCCTCGGCGACCTCGACGGGGTTGTCCGCCGCCGTGTCCTCCAGGGTGTCCATCAGGCTGAGCCGGCCGCCGCCCTCGCCCCCGACGTGCAGCAGCTCCTCCAGGGCGACCACGTTCGCCAGCGACAACTGGCTGAAAACGGCGTGGAGTTCGTCGACGGCGATACCCATCTCCGAGGCGACCTCGCCCTCGGAGGGCGACCGTCTGAGCCGGGCCTCCAGCGTGGCGTAGGCCCGCTCCACGCTGCGCGCCTTCTGCCGCACCGACCGCGGGATCCAATCGAGAGCCCGCAGCTCGTCGATCATCGCGCCCCGGATCCGCGTGATCGCGTACGTCTCGAACTTGATCTCCCGCTCGATGTCGAACTTCTCGATCGCGTCGATCAGCCCGAACACCCCGGACGACACGAAGTCGGCCTGCTCCACGTTGGCCGGCAGCCCGACACTGACCCGCCCCGCCACGTACTTCACCAGGGGTGAGTAGTGCAGGATCAGCTGCTCCCGCAGCCGCTCGTCCCCGGATGTCTTGTACGACCGCCACAACTCCTCGACCGTCGAGGGTGCGGGCGGCCGCACGCTGCCGCGGGCGGCGGGGGGAACCGCCGCCCGGTCAGACCCGGAGGTGTGCTGGGGCATTCGTCGCCTTGTGCCGTTCTGCCGTGAACTGGGTGAGCGGGGGTGAACCGTCGGTCTGATGTCGAGTTGCCTGTCTGCGTCGGAATCCTCGTGAGCGTAGCGTGACTGAGGAGTCGCAGTGAGCGAAGGGCCGGGGATCACCCGGACGCGAAGCCCGACACTCCGGGCGCTCGCCGAGTCGCGTTCGTCGCCCTCCGTGATCACCCGGAAGCGTCAACTGCGGGAATTGCCAAGGCTGTCGGGGGTCGCCCGGACGGCCGAACGCGCTCGGTCAGCACCGACCGTGACCTTCGTGAACGGAGGTCATCGCCTGGCGTGTCAACTTCCAGCCGTCGCCGTGTCGTTCGACGAATCCAAGTGCTCGGAGTTCGTACAGTCTCCCGATCGCGTCGTCCTGTGTCGTGCCGGCGCCGCGCGCGACGAGATCCACCGCGGCGGCGCCCCGGCCGGGCAGCGCGGCCAGCACCCGTCCGGCGGCCGGATCGAGCAGGTCGCGGGGCAGCACCGGCCCGCGCCGGTCCGGGGCCAGCTCGCCCATGTCACCGACCAGCTCGACGACTTCTCCGGCGTCGGAGACCAGGACCGCCTCCCCGCGCAGGAGTTCGTGCACCCCCGCCGAGAGTCCGCTGGTGGCGGGGCCCGGCACGCCCATCGTGAACCGGCCGAGCCGCTGCGCCGCGCGCGCCGTGACCAGCGCGCCGCTGCGGTGGGCGGCCTCGACGACGACGGTGCCCCGAGTGAGCGCGGCGATGACCCGGTTCCGGAGGATGAACCTGCTGGGCGTCGGATGATCACCGGGCGGCAACTCCCCCACGACCAGTCCCTGTTCGGCGATCCTGCTGATCAACTGGGTGTGTCCGCGCGGGTAGGGCCGGTCCACCCCGCAGGCCAGCACGGCGACGGTGGCGCCACCCGCCCCGAGTGCGCCCCGGTGCACGGCACCGTCCACGCCGTACGCGCCGCCCGAGACGACCACCCAGCCCCGCTCCGCGAGACCCGCGCCGAGGGTGGCCGCCATGTGCGCGCCGTACTCGGTGCAGGCGCGGGCGCCCACGACGGCGACGGACCGGAGTGCCCATATCCGCAGGTGGGGCCCGCCGCGCACCCACAGTCCGACGGGGCGGCCGTCACCCAGGTCGTCCAGTTGCGCGGGCCACTCGCCGTCGCCGGGGCAGACGTACCTCACCCCCGCTTCCCGGGCCCGCTGCAGATCCTGCTCGGGGCGGGCGCGGGCGGCCCTGCCCCGCAGCCCCTCCCACCGCGTGGGCGTGACCCCCGGCAGCCGCTCCCCTCCGTCGACCAGCCGCCGGGCCACTTCCGCGGCCCCGAATGCGCGCACCCAGCGCCCGGCGGTCTCGTCACCCGGCTCGACGGCCCGGGAGAGGGTGATCCGGGCCAGCCGGTCGTCGTCCGTCACGACCGCGCGCCGATCACCATGGGCACGCCCCGGGGTACGCCGGTGCGCAGCTGCAGGGCCAGGGCCACGTCTCCCGCGTCGGGCCGGTCGTGTCCCGACAGGTCGGCGACGGTCCAGGCCACGCGCAGCACCCGGTCCAGGCCGCGTGCGGTCAGCACTCCGCGTTCCAGGCCCCGCTCGGCCTCGTCCATGGCTCCGGACACGGCCTGCCAGCGGCCGCGCAGCTCGCGTCCCGGCACTTCGCTGTTGGTGCGCCACGGGGTCCCGGCCAGCCGCGCCGCCGAGCGCTCCCGGGCCGCACGCACCCGGTCGGCGACCGTCCGCGTCGTCTCGCCCCGGGCGCCGCGCGCCGTGAGCTCGGAGCGGGTGACCGGCTCCACCTCGACGCGCAGGTCGACCCGGTCGAGGAGCGGGCCGGAGAGCCGGGACTGGTAGCGGCGGATGGCGGAGGGCGGGCACTCGCAGTAGTCGGTCCCGACGGTGAAGCGGCCGCAGGGACAGGGGTTGGCGGCGAGCACCATCTGGAACTTCGCCGGGAAGCGCACCACCCCCGCGCTCCGGGCGATGACGACGTGCCCGGCCTCCAGGGGCTGGCGCAGGGCGTCGAGCACGAAACCGCTGAACTCGGGGGCCTCGTCCAGGAACAGCACCCCTCGGTGGGACAGCGACACGGCTCCGGGCCGGGCCAGCCCCTTCCCTCCGCCGACGAGCGACTGCATCGTCGCGGAGTGGTGGGGCGCGCAGTAGGGCGGCGCGTCCACCATCGGTTTGCCGGGTGGCAGCAGGCCGGCGACCGAGTGGATCGCCGTCACCTCCAGGGACTCCTGCCGGCCCAGGCGCGGCATGATGGCGGGCATCCGCTCGGCCAGCATCGTCTTTCCCGCGCCGGGCGGTCCCTGCAGAAAGACGTGGTGGCCGCCGGCCGCCGCGACCTCCATCGCGGTGCGCGCCGACATCTGGCCGACGACGTCGGCCAGGTCGTGCCCCTGGTCGTGCTCCGGCACGGCGATCCCGCACAGCCCTGTGGCCTCGCCCGTGCCGGGGACCCGCAGTCCCGCCAGCAGCGGGTCGGGGCGGCCCTGCTCGTCCGGATCCTCCTCGGGCACCGGTTCGTCGGTGAGGACGGCGATGAGCTGGCGCAGGCTGCGGACCCCGAGTACGGAGATCCCGGGCACCAGCGAGGCCTCCGCCGCCGCGCACTCCGGGACGACCACCTGCTCGTACCCCGCGTCGGCGGCGGCGAGGACGGCGGGGAGCACGCCCCTGACCGGCCGCACCCGCCCGTCGAGGCCCAGTTCGCCGATCATGACGATGTCGGAGAGCACCCGGGGATCGATCCGCTCCGCGGCGCCCAGCACGGCGCAGGCGACGGCCAGATCGAAGCCCGAACCGCCTTTGGGTACGGACGCCGGGCTCAGGCCGACCGTCAGCTTCTTCTGCGGCCAGGCCCCGCCCGAGTTCACCACCGCGGCCCGCACCCGGTCCCGGCTCTCGGTGAGGCTCTTGTCCGGAAGGCCGACCAGGGTGAAGGCCGCGACGCCCGGCTCCAGGTCCGCCTGGACCTCGACCACGACGCCCTCCACACCGACGAGGGCCACCGCGCACGTACGCGCGAATCCCATCAGGCCACCCCCCGCACGTGCTCCACGACGGGGGCGCCGCGGAGGGGCAGGAGGACACCCACGAGGTCGATGCGGACGCCGCCGGGCGGCGCGCCTCCGTGTCCCTGGACCCAGCGCTCGGCCAGACTCCGCAGGCGCCGCGCCTTCACCGGCGTCACGGCCGCCATCGGGTGTTCGAAAGCCCCGGCCCTGCGGGTCTTGACCTCGCAGACGACGAGGGCGTCGCCGTCCCGGGCCACGATGTCGATCTCGCCGGTCCGGCCGGCGCGCCAGTTGCGCGCCAGGACCGTCATCCCGGTCTCGGTCAGCCGCCGCGCGGCCAGGTCCTCGCCGTACCTGCCGAGTGCACTGCGAGCCGTCTGTGCGTTCATGTCGGCACCACCTCCGGTGCCCACAGTGCGGCCGCGACCGTCCACTATTGGATCTTGGTGGACGGCCGCTCGATTGTGGACAACGTCGTCACCCACACGAGCGACCCCACGCAGGTCTCACCACCGCACCAGTCCCGCGGCTCCACTGGCTCCACCACCGGAACAGCGGGCCCGCGTCAGTCGACCGGCCCCGGTCTTCAGCCGCCGGGCAGCTCCAGATCGCTCTTGTTCAGCTCTTCGATGTTCACGTCCTTGAAGGTGAGGACCCGTACCTGCTTCACGAAACGAGCAGGCCGGTACATGTCCCACACCCAGGCATCCGCCATGGATACCTCAAAAAAGACCTCACCCTGGACCGAGTGCACCTGCATCTCGTAGTCGTTCGTGAGGTAGAAGCGCCGTTCGGTCTCGATCACGTATTTGAACAGACCGACGACATCGCGGTACTCCCGGTAGAGCTTCAGCTCCATCTCGGTCTCGTACTTTTCGAGGTCCTCGGCGCTCATGGCATGTTCCCCTTCAGCCGTGCGTCCCCCCATTGTGCGCCAGCACCGCGAGCCCCTAGACGATTTCGGTGTCGAGGACCTCGGGCCTGGCCGGGGGACCTTCGTCGAGCAGCCTGCGCAGCAGCCCGGCGAGTCTGGTCGGATACACCGTCTCATGTGCCTCGGTCAGTTCCCGGCACGTCCACCAGCGCGCTCCGGCGACACTGCGCCGTTCCAGTTCCGTCAGCCCGGCCGCGACGGTCTCCGTCTGGGTCGTCCGGGCCAGGAAGTACCACTCGTCCTGGTCCCAGCGGCGCCCGGCGAACGGGAACGAGCAGGTCCGCCGCCACAGCACCGGCCCCAGTTCGACCTCGGTGATGCCGGTCTCCTCGGCGAGTTCCCGCAGCGCGGCCTCCTCGCGCGTCTCCTCGCCCTCCAGACCGCCGCCGGGCGTGAACCACCAGTCGTCGGCGGGGTCGCCCGGCTCATGGCCGTGCAGCAGCAGAATGCGCTCCTGCGGGTCGAGCAGCACCACCCGGGCGACCTTGCGCAGCCCGCCCTCGAAGGCGTCCTGAGCGGGTCCGGCCGAGGACGGGTCAGCGGGCAACGGCCGGCTCCGTCCGGGGCCGGCCGCGGCGGGAGGCGCGGTTGGCGATCGGGCCGTAGGCGGCACCTCCGAGGACCAGGACCGCGCCGGCCACCACCGCGGCGAGCACCAGCCGCAGCGGGCCGGGCGACGAGATCGGCCCGAGGGTCTCGAATCCGGTGGGCCGCTCCAGCATGCCGTTCATGGGCCAGACCACGGAGTCCACGCGCCCCTTCACCGCGCTGCGCGGGACCGTGCCGCTGAAGGCCTCGGTCAGATGGGCCGTCGAGTCCAGGGAACCGCTGCGCTCGTCGCCGAGCAGGAACAGGCGCCCCTCGGGAACCTTGATCGTCGGTATCTTCTTCGACTCGGCGGCCTGGCCCTTGGGCAGATACGGTTCGTCGATCCGCTTCCCGTTGACCGTCAGCTTGTCGTCGGTGCAGCAGGCGACCGTGTCGCCGCCGACCGCCACGACCCGCTTGACCATGGGCATGTCGCCCCAGGTCTTCTGCTTGAAGACGACCACGTCACCGCGCTCGATCTCCCCGCCGTCCACGCGCTCGGCCAGGACGCGGTCACCGGCCGCGATGGTCGGCGTCATGGACTCGGTGGGCACGGTGTACGGCTGGTAGACGATGGCGCCCCAGACGAATCCTCCGAGGAAGAGCACACAGCCGAGGGCCACGGCCAGCCCCGACAGCGTGCTGCCGAGCCGTCCGTGGCCCTCGTCCGTACGACCTGTCGTCCTGCTCATCCCAGTGCTCCCCCAACTCGGAGAATTCGATCTCGGGGCCCGGGGTGCGGGCCGCGGAAGATCGGCGATCTGGGACGGCACCCTACCCGGCGGTACGCCGCCCAGAAACCCTGGCGTCCGCCACCGTGAGACGGCGCCGGCGCCACAGCACCAGCGGAGCGGCGCCCGCCAGGCCGAGCGCTGCCGGAGCGGCCGCGCTGAGGTTCTGGTCGAAGGTGTCGGGGATCGGCAGGGTGCCCCAGCGGGTGGGCGGCCAGGCGATCACGATGGCACGGCCGACCACGTTGCCCACGGGGACGAAGCCGCCGTTCTCGTCCTGCTGGTGGTAGCGGGAGTCCAGCGAGTTCTGGCGGTGGTCACCCATGACCCAGATTTTGCCCTTGGGCACCTTCACCTTGAACTGGCCGCCCTGGTCGTCGACGCTGCACGGGGTGTTCCCGGCGTAGACGTACGACTCCTCGTTCAGCGCCTTGCCGTTCACCTTGAGGGGGCCGCTGCCCTTGCACTCGACGGTGTCGCCGGCGACACCGATGACGCGCTTGATGAGGTCCTTCTCCTCCGCCGACGGCATCAGACCGATCCAGCTCAGGGCCTTCTGCACGGCGTTGGGATTCGGCGTGGGCTCGCCCGCCAGCCACTTGTCGGGGTCGTGGAAGACCACGACCTCGCCCCGCTCGGGTTCGGAGCCGAACCAGGGCGTCAGTTTGTCCACCAGGACCCGGTCGCCCTGCTGGAGGGTGTTCTGCATCGAGTCCGAGGGAATCGAGAACGCCTGCACCAGGAAGGTCTTGATCAGCAACGCGAGCACCAGGGCGATGCCGATGAGGAGGGGGAGTTCCTTCCAGAAGGAACGCTGCTTCCTGGACCGGGACCGGGACCGGCCGTCCGCCCCGCCGTCCCGCGTGCTCGGGGCGCCGCCCTCCGCGGAATCACTCCCGGAGTCTGCGACGTCGTCTGCCGGGGAAGCCGTGTCGCCGGGCCGCTCCGGTCGCTCCTCCGGGCCCTCGTGTCCGGATCGTGCGCCGACCGCCAAGTCCCCCACATCCACTCCTCAGTCCGTGCCGCCGCCCGCGTCGCATCCGGCGCAGGCCCACCACTCCCATAACGAGCGGGAGTTCCGCAGGGCTCGGGAGCGGGATCAATCCGTATCGATCCGCGGGAGCCACCCTATGCGACGGGCCGAGAGCGGTGGTCGACGCAGTCGGCACGGAGGCATACGTGTCCGGCTCCTTCAGCCGGGTCCAGTGGCCGACGGGCCAGGCGATGACCATGGCGCGTCCGACGACGGAATCCTCGGAGACGGTGCCGCCGTACTTCTCGGTCCGGTGGTAGCGGGAGTCGGCCGAGTTGGCCCGGTGGTCGCCCATCACCCAGAGGCGGCCCTGCGGCACGGTCACCGAGAAGGCGAACGCCGAGGGTTTGTTGTCCGGGTGGATGTAGGGCTCCTCCAGCGGCATCCCGTTGACGGTCACCCGGCCCTGCTTGTCGCAGCACTTGACGGTGTCGCCGCCGACCGCGACGACCCGCTTGATGAGGTCCCTGTCGTTGTCCGAGGGCAGCAGCCCGATGAAGGTGAGGCCTTCCTTGACCTGCTTGACGACGATGGGGTCGTTCTTGGGGGTGGTCTGCTCCCCTTCGAGCCAGTTGCCCGGGTCCTTGAAGACGACGACGTCACCGCGCTGGGGCTTGGAGCCGAACCAGGGGGTGAGCTTGTCGACCAGGACCCGGTCCCCGATCTGGATCGTGTTCTCCATGGAGCCGGACGGGATCACGAACGCCTGCACCAGGAAGGTCTTCAGGACCAGGGCTATGAGGACCGCCACGCCGACGAGGAGGGGGATCTCCTTGACGGCGGAGCGGCGCCGGCGCCGCTTGACCTTGCGGGCCAGCTTGCGGCGCTCGGCGCGGCCGGGGCGGGCGGCGCCGCCGGCCCGCCGGGATCCGGTGGGCAGCAGGTTGTCGGCGGCGGTGCTGGGGGCTCCGCGCGGTCTCCCACGGTTACCCATGGGCACCGTCCGCGGCGGGCACGCGCGCGTAGGCGCCGGGGCGCTCCAGCCGGGTCCAGTGGCCGGCGGGCCAGGCGACCCAGTCGGCCCGGCCGATCACGTCGCCGACCGGGACCATGCCGCCGCCCGGGGAGCCCAGGTGGTCGCGGGAGTCGCTGGAGCGGCCGCGGTGGTCGCCCAGCAGGAAGAGGGTGCCGTCGGGCACGACGACGTCGAAGGAGACGTCGGACGGGTCGTCCCCCGGATAGAGGAACGCCGACTCGTCGACCGACCGGCCGTTCACCTCCACCCTCCCCTCCTTGTCGCAGCAGACCACGTGGTCACCGCCCACCCCGACGACGCGCTTCACGTAGTCGGCGTCCCCGAAGTACCCGGTGCCGTCGAACACGACCACGTCGCCGCGCCGCGGTTCGGCACCAAAACGGTACGCCAACTTATTTACGAGAACGCGGTCCCCGATCCTCAATCCCTGCTCCATGGAACTGCTCGGAATCTGGAACGGCTGCATCACGAACGTGCTCAGGAGCAACAGAAACAGCAGGCAGACGAGCAGGGTGAGGGTGATCCGGCCGCCCGGGAGCCAGTCGGCCACCCGGTCCACCAACGCAGAACGCGACCGCCCCTCCGGGCCCTCCGTGTCCGAGGTCGTCTCGGGCCCGGAAGGGCGGGAGGAGCGGTCGCGCTCCACAGGCTGTGCTTCGGTGTCCATCGGAGCCAGATGCTATCCGGCCCCTCCGTGACCCCGTACGCGAGCTCAGTTGTCGCGCTTCTCCTTGATCTTCGCGGCCTTGCCGCGCAGCTCACGGAGGTAGTACAGCTTCGCGCGACGGACGTCACCGCGGGTGACGAGCTCGATCTTCTCGACGATCGGGGTGTGCACCGGGAAGGTGCGCTCGACGCCGACGGAGAAGGAGACCTTGCGGACCGTGAAGGTCTCGCGGACACCGGCGCCCTGGCGGCGGATGACTACGCCCTTGAACTGCTGCACACGGGAGCGGTTGCCCTCGATGACGCGGACGTGGACGTTGACGGTGTCACCCGGGCGGAAGGCCGGGATGTCGGTGCGCAGCGAGGCGCTGTCGACGGAGTCGAGCAGGTGAGACATTTCGTCTGCTTTCTTCGTTGATGCCACAGGTCATCAACGGACGTTGATTTCCAGAAGGTGGGCTGCCGCGTCGGGGCGGGCGTCGTGTCCCCCTGTGGCAGGGGCGCGCGTCGGACGACGTACAGCAGCGGCCTATTCTTCCACGGCCTGGGGCCTGCGCCAAAATCGGCCGTGCCGCTCCCCGTCCGGGTCCGGCGCCCAGCCCAGGATGGAGAGCATTTCGCGGTCCTTCTTGTCGAAGGCCGAGGGGGCGCAGCGCTCGATGAGGTCCGGCCGGTTCGCGCTGGTCCGGCGCAGGGCCTCGTCCCGGCGCCAGCGGGCGATCTTCCCGTGGTGACCGCTGACCAGCACGTCGGGGATGTCGCGGCCCCGCCACTCGGGCGGCTTCGTGTAGACGGGGCCCTCCAGGAGGTTCGCCATGGCCCCGGGGGCGAAGGAGTCGTCCCGGTGGGACTCCGCGTTGCCGAGGACGCCGGGCAGCAGCCGGGCCACGGCCTCGGTGACGACGAGGACGGCCGCCTCGCCGCCGGCCAGCACGTAGTCGCCGATGGAGACCTCGTAGACGGGCATGCGGGTGGCGTACTCGTCGATGACGCGGCGGTCGATGCCCTCGTAGCGGGCGGGCGTGAAGACCAGCCAGGGCCGCTCGGAGAGCTCGACGGCGAGTTCCTGGGTGAACGGGCGTCCGCTGGGCGTGGGCACGACCAGGGCGGGGCCGTGCGAGCCCGTCTCGTATCCGTCGGCCAGGACGGTGTCCAGGGCGTCGCCCCAGGGCCCGGTCTTCATGACCATGCCGGGGCCGCCGCCGTACGGGGTGTCGTCGACCGTGTTGTGCCGGTCGTAGGTCCACTCCCGCAGGTCGTGCACGTGGACGTTCAGCTGACCGCGCGCGCGTGCCTTGCCGACGAGCGAGACGTTCAGGGGGTCCAGGTACTCGGGGAAGATCGTGACGACGTCGAGTCGCATCAGGCGTCGTCCCCGGACGCGGCGTCCTGCTCCGGGGCGTCGGCCGCCTCCGCGGTGTCGCCCTCTTCGCCGGCGTCCCGGGCGGAGGCGATCTCGGCCCGGTCGTCGATGAGCCCCGGCGGCGGGTCGACGACCGCCCGCTGCTCCGCCAGGTCGATCTCGGTGACGATCTCCTCGACGAACGGGATCAGCACCTCGGTGCCGTCGGGCCGCTCGACGACGAACAGGTCCTGGGAGGGCAGGTGCGAGATCTCGGTGATCCGGCCGACCTCGACACCGTCCGCGGTGACGACGTCCAGGTCCATGAGCTGGTGGTCGTAGTACTCGTCCGGGTCCTCGGGCTTCTCGTCCGGGTCGACCTCGGCGATGAGGAGGGTGTTGCGCAGCGCCTCGGCGGCGTTCCGGTCGCGTACGCCCTCGAAGCGCAGCAGCAGACGGCCGCTGTGCACCCGGCCCGTCTCGATGGTCAGCGGGCCGGTGGAGGCGGGGTCGGTGGCCAGGACGGCGCCCGGCGCCAGCCTGAGCTCCGGCTCGTCGGTGCGTACCTCGACGGTGACCTCGCCCTTGATGCCGTGGGCACGGCCGACGCGAGCGACTACCAGCTGCACTTCTTTCGATCTCCTGTCGTGTGCCTACGGCGGATGTTCGTGGATGCCGTCCGCCCGCGGCGGTACGGCACAGACGACTACGGGCCGGGGACGGCCGGATCGGCCTTCCCCGGCCCGAGCCGGTGCTGTCTGCTACGTCAGCGGACGTGGTCCACGTCGACGAGGTCGACGCGGACACCTCGTCCGCCGATGGCGCCCACGACGGTGCGCAGAGCGCGTGCGGTGCGGCCGTTGCGACCGATCACCTTGCCGAGGTCGTCGGGGTGGACCCGAACCTCGAGAACGCGCCCCCGGCGCAGGTCGCGCGAGGCGACCTGCACATCGTCGGGGTTGTCGACGATGCCCTTCACGAGGTGCTCGAGAGCCTCCTCGAGCATGCTCAGGCCTCGGTCGACTCAGACGAAGAGGACTCGGCCGGAGCGTCGTCCTTCTTCTCAGCCTTCTTCTTCTGGGTGATGGCCTCACCCTTGCTCTCGTCGTCGCCACCGAGGGCGTCGAACGAGGGGCGGGTCGCCTTCGGCTCGGCCACGAGCAGCGGCGCCGGGGCGGGCTCGCCCTTGTACTTCTGCCAGTCGCCGGTCAGCTTGAGAATGGCGAGCACGGGCTCGGTCGGCTGCGCGCCGACACCCAGCCAGTACTGCGCACGCTCGGAGTCGACCTCGATGCGCGAGGGGTTCTGCACCGGGTGGTACAGGCCGATCTCCTCGATGGCCCGGCCGTCACGGCGGGTACGGGAGTCGGCGACGACGATGCGGTAGTGAGGCGAACGGATCTTGCCCAGACGCTTCAGCTTGATCTTGACTGCCACGGAAGTGGTGTCTCCTGGTCTTGACGTGGTTGGGCACGGCAGATTGCCGCGTGGGGTTGCGGTACCCGAGTGCCCGATGGACGCGTCAGCCGGAGGAGAGAGGGGTCCTGTGCGACTGTCGAGTACAGCTAGCCATTGTGCCACATCCCCACGGCCCGGCTTCACCGGCCGGGACGCACCCCGTTCGGCCCACGCCTGACCGGGCCCCGGCGTCCGCCACGGCCCTGAACCACCGGCGGCCGCGCATGCCGGACCGGGGGCGGGCGTCGTGCGGGCCCGACCGCAGGGCACGGGCAGCCGGCGCCGGGGTGCGGCCCGGCACCCACGAGATGCCGCCGCTCACCGCCGAAGCCGACCGCCGTCCTGCGCCCACGGAGCCCTCGTCCGCGCCCGCCCGCGCCGCCCCTGCGGCACGACTGCGCGGGACGCCGCGCCTCAGCCCGCCGCCGCGCCCACGGCCTCCGGGATCCGGAAGGGTTTGCCGCACCCCCCGCACACGATCGGCGCCTGCGCGAGGACCGACGGGACGACCCGGACGTTGCGCCCGCAGTCGCAGACCGCCTTGACACGGACGCCTCCCCCGGAGGAGCCGTGCCGGGCGGCCGGGCCCCGGAAGCTGCGCGCCGTGTCCGCGGCGGTCGCTGCGGAGTGCGCCTTGAGGGCGCGCTGGAGCCGCTCGATCGTCGGCCGGTAGCGGCGCTTCGCCTCGGGGTTGAGCGTGACCAGTGAGAATCCGCTGCTGGGATGCGGTTCCTCGGGGTGGTCCAGGCCCAACTCCTCGGCGATCGCGAGGAATCTGCGGTTGTGGTACCGGCCGGCGCGCGAGGTGTCGCGGACTCCGCGGGCGGCGGCGATGCCATGGACTGCCTCGTGAAGCAGTCGCTCGAAGGAGAGTTCGTGTCCGCAGGCGGACGACGACTCCCCGATCAGGGATTCGGGCGCGGCGAGATCCGGCAGTTCGGAGTGGTGCCGCTGAATGTCGGCCCACGCCCCTGCCAGCTCTGCGGCGAGAACAGGTGGTGTCGTGCTCACGTCGTGACAACGAGCCGGGGTGCCTCTGTGTTCCTATTCCGGGGCATCCCAAATAATTTGCACGTACCCGTCAGTTGCCGCTGATGCGTCCTGACGAGTACGGGTGCGCTGATCTGCGGAGAAGCCTCACAGTTCACACCTTGCCGGTACGTAGTGATGCGTACGCCCCGGCGTGTAGGCGAGGTCCGCGCGCCGGGGGACCCGAGGTCATCAGATGCGCAAGGGGCCTTTCGGCCGCCCTCGGAGAGGGGCTGGTGGACCCGCGCCACGACGGCGAGGTTACCGGGTGCGCGGCCGCCGTCGGGCACCGCCCCGCCCTTCGCCCCCGACACCGCGGGGCAGGAAGGGCTCGGCGAACCGGCTCCCGCGCGCTTCTCCCAGGTCGGCCCGGAGCGAGGGCCTCCTCGGCCCACCCGGAACCGGCGGGTCGGCAGAGCGGCGCCGTCGCCGGGTCTCGGCGCTCCCCTCGCCCCGTACGGGTGTGCCCCCGGGATCGCCGTCCGGCGGCGCAACGACCGAAGCCGCGGTCCGTGCCGGTCGTCGACGTGGACGGCGACGCGCCCCGCCCTCGGCAGAGCGCCGGTGCGGCGACCTTGGCCGGAACCGGGCCGTCCTCCTCGGCCGCGGGACGAGGGGCGGCACGGGCACGACGCCCGACCGCGCCCCGCGCCCGCCGTGGTCGCCGGACGACGCGATCAGGCCACTCGCCGTGCCGTCGAGGGCCCCGTTCCGCATCGCCCCGCTCGCCCCGACGTCCGCCTTTCGCCGGCGGCGGTGTCCCGCAGCACCGTGGATCAAACCTCGGGCCGGAGGGGATCCGGCGGAGGACGACGACGCGTACGAGCGGCACACAAGCAAAGCCCCACAACCCCTGGACGCGAGGACGAGCGCGGAGTTATCTGGCATACGGGGGGAGTGCGGCGCACTGCACGGGGGCCATGGAAACGGGGCACGGCGACAACTCTCGGCGGATTGGGGCGCTTTCGATGACACCTACGCTCGTGCGGCAGCAACCGGCTCACGCGGGACACCCTCCTCGCGTCGATCGGTGTGCTCGCGCGCGTGACTGGGCCGAGATCCAGGAGCGGATGCTGGTCCCGCTCTACGAGGCCGTCTACGAGCGACTCGAAGTGGGTGAAGGAACGCGGCTGCTCGGCCTCGGCTGCGGTTCGGGACTCGCGCTCCTGATGGCGGCCTCGCGCGGCGCCTCGGTCACCGGTGTCGACTCCTCGGCCGAACGCCTCGCGCTGGCACGGGAACGCATGCTGCCGGAGGCACACACCCACGGCCGGGGCGAGGCCCGCATCGTCGAGGGAGCGCTCGCCGATCTGACGGAGCCGGACTCCCCCGCGTACACCGTGGTGACGGCGTTCGAGCCGATCGGCTGTGCGGCCGGGGACGCGGAGGGACTGGAGGACCTCCTGGAGTCGGCGGCACCGCTCGCCGCGCGCGGGGCATCGGTCGTGCTGGCCGGCTGGGGTCCTCCCGAGCGGTGCACGACGTCCTCCGTGCTGCGGGTGGCCACCAAACTGGCCGATCCGCTGCGCCGCCGGGCCGGTTGGCGGCCCGCCCGGCGCGACGACCTGGAGGACGTCGCGCAGCGGGCCGGGCTGAAGCCGGACGGGTCCGGGCGGGTGGCCTGCCCCTTCGGGTACCCCGACGAGAGCAACGCGGTACGGGGCCTGCTGTCCACCGGACTGTTCGACGCGGCGATCGCCACGACCGACCGGGTACAGGTCGACAAGGAACTCAGAGAGGCGCTGCACCCGCACCGCCGGACGGACGGGACGGTGTGGATGACCAACATCTTCCGGTATCTGATCGCCCGGGTGCCGTGAGGTGACGAGCCGGCACGGGTGAGGCCCGGCCGGCACACCGCCGGCATGCGACTGGGGGCGCCCCTCGGCGAGGGACGCCCCCAGTGCCGTACGGGCGACCGCGCCCGTACGGAGAAGAACCGTCAGCCCATGAACTTCTTGAACTCGTCGGGCAGTTCGAAGTCCTGGGCACCCTGCTGCGGCAGGCCGAAGGCGCCGCCCGGCTGGGCGCCCGCCTCACGGCGCTGGGCCTCCTCCAGCTCCTGCTGCTTGCGCTTCATCGGGTTGCCGGAGCGCTGCTTGCCCTTGGCCTGCTTCTGCTTCTTCTTGGCGCGGCCGGGGCCGCCGCCCATGCCCGGCATCCCGGGCATCCCCGGCATGCCGCCGCCCTGCGCCATGCGGGACATCATCTTGCGGGCCTCGAAGAAGCGCTCGACCAGGTTCTTGACCGCGCTGACCTCGACACCGGAACCCTTGGCGATCCGGGACCGACGCGAGCCGTTGATGATCGTCGGCTCCTGGCGCTCGGCCGGGGTCATCGACTTGATGATCGCGGCCGTGCGGTCGACGTCGCGCTCGTCGAGGTTGTTGATCTGGTCCTTGATCTGGCCCATGCCGGGAAGCATGCCGAGCAGCTTGCTGATGCTGCCCATCTTCCTGACCTGTTCCATCTGGGCCAGGAAGTCGTCGAGCGTGAAGTCCTGCCCCTTCTTGGACGCCAGCTTGGAGGCCATCTTCTCGGCCTCTTCCTGACTGAACGTCTTCTCCGCCTGCTCGATCAGGGTGAGGAGGTCACCCATGTCGAGGATGCGGGAGGCCATCCGGTCAGGGTGGAAGGCGTCGAAGTCGTCGAGCTTCTCGCCGTTCGACGCGAACATGATGGGCTTGCCGGTGACCGAGGCGATCGACAGCGCGGCACCACCGCGGGCGTCGCCGTCGAGCTTGGAGAGCACCACACCGTCGAAGCCGACACCGTCGCGGAAGGACTCCGCGGTGTTGACCGCGTCCTGTCCGATCATCGCGTCGACGACGAAGAGGATCTCGTCCGGCGAGACCGCGTCGCGGATGTCCGCGGCCTGCTGCATCAGCTCCTGGTCGATGCCGAGGCGGCCGGCGGTGTCCACGATCACGATGTCGTGGACCTTGGCCTTCGCGAACTCGATGGAGTCCTTGGCGACCTTGACCGGGTCACCCACGCCGTTGCCCGGCTCGGGGGCGTACACGGCGACGCCCGCGCGCTCCGCGACGACGCTGAGCTGGTTGACCGCGTTGGGGCGCTGGAGGTCGGCGGCCACCAGGATCGGGGAGTGCCCCTGGTCCTTGAGCCACTTGCCGAGCTTTCCGGCGAGCGTGGTCTTACCCGCACCCTGCAGACCCGCGAGCATGATCACGGTGGGCGGGTTCTTGGCGAAGCGCAGGCGCCGCGTCTCCCCGCCGAGGATCGTGACGAGTTCCTCGTTGACGATCTTGAGGACCTGCTGGGCGGGGTTCAGCGCCTTGGAGACCTCGGCGCCGAGGGCCCGCTCCTTCACGTTCTTGATGAAGGTCCGCACGACCGGCAGCGCCACGTCGGCTTCGAGGAGGGCGATACGGATCTCGCGTGCGGTGGCGTCGATGTCAGCTTCGGACAGCCGGCCCTTGCCCCGCAGGTTCTTGAACGTCGCTGAGAGGCGATCGGAGAGAGTATCGAACACGGCGCTCGTCTGTCCTCAGGGGTCGGGGGCGAGGGAATCGCCCTCCAGGGTATCCGGCCGGGCGCGGTGGGGTCTCCACCGCGTTCGTACAAGGCTCGCTCCGCCTCGGTACGAACCGGGGCGGCCCACTCCCCCGGCACGCCGGGGAACCGGGGACGCCCCCGGCCCAGGCACGCTGCGCAGGGAGCCGGGGCCCCGGCCGCATCCCCGGACCGCAGACCCTGCTCCTAGCCCCGCAGCGTCTCCTCCAGGGCCCGGGCGACGGTGGCCGCCTCCTCCCCCGGCAGGGGCGTGCCGTCCGGCGCCGTCACGTAGAAGGCGTCCACGGCGTTGGCGCCGAGGGTGGACACGTGCATGCTGCGGACCCGGACGTTCGCCTTCTCCAGCGCGCGGCCGATGCGGTGCAGCAGGCCGGGGGCGTCGTGGGCGCGCACCTCGATGACCGTGGCGTGCCGGGAGGCCGCCGGGGCGACCGTGACCCGGGCGGGCGGTGCGACGGTCCCGCGGCGCCGGGGATACGCGGCGTCGCGCTCGGCGAGCCGGCCCGCGATGTCCAGGGAGCCTTCGAGCGCGCGGACCAGGTCGGCGCGGAGCCGGGTGGCCTGCGGCAGGGAGCCGTACTCGGCGGCGACGCGCCAGTTGAGCAGCAGCACCGAGCCCTGCACGGACTCGGACAGGTCCAGGGCCCGCAGTTCGGCCGTGCGGACAGTCAGGCGGTGCATGGCGAGGACTCCGGCCACGGAGGGCAGCACCTCGGGCTGGTCGGGTACGGCGATGAGCAGTTCCACGCCCAGCGGTTCCGGGTCGCCGGAGGGCTCCTCCTCGGCGGGCGCCTCCGTCTGCGCGGCGCGCAGCGCGAGGACCGGGCCCCCCGTGCGGAACGCCTCGATCGCGAGCCGCTCCTGCTCGGCCGTGGGCGCGGCGGCCTCCGGTTCCTCGGGGGCGTCCCCGGCGAGGACGGCGGCGACGCGCTTCACCAGGTCGGCGACGAGGGACCCGCGCCAGGAGGACCAGGCGGCCGGCCCGGTGGCCAGGGCGTCCGCCTCGGTCAGCGCGTGCAGCAGTTCGAGGGTGCCCTGCGAGCCGACCGCCTCGGCGACCGAGCGCACGGTGGCCGGGTCCTCCAGGTCGCGCCGGGTGGCCGTCTCGACGAGCAGCAGATGGTGGCGTACGAGGGTGGCGAGCACGGCCACGTCGGCGCGGTCGAAGCCGATGCGGGCGGCGACGTCCTTGGCGATGATCTCGCCCGCGACGGAGTGGTCGCCGGGCCAGCCCTTGCCGATGTCGTGCAGCAGCGCGGCGACCAGCAGCAGGTCGGGCCGGCCGACGCGGCGCGCGAGTTCGGACGCGCGGACGGCCGTCTCGATCAGGTGGCGGTCGACGGTCCAGATGTGGACGGCGTTGCGCTGCGGCCGGCAGCGCACCCTTTCCCAGTCCGGCAGGAGCCGGGTGATCAGCCCCTCGGCCTCCAGCGCCTCCCAGACGTCGATGGTCGGCCGGCCCGAGCCGAGGAGTGTGACCAGCTGTTCGCGGGCCTCCGCCGGCCAGGGCGTCGGGAGCGGGCGGGCGGCGGCCGCCATCCGGCGTACGGCGTGCAGGGAGAGCGGCAGCCCGGACTGGGCGGCCGCGGCGGCGGCGCGCAGCGGGAGCACGGGGTCGCGCTCGGGCCGGGCGGCGCGGGCGAGGACGACCTCGCCGTCCTGTTCGACGACTCCCTCGGCGAGCGGCGAGCGTTCGGGAGCGGGTTTGCCGCCGCCGCCGAGCATCGCCCGCAGCCGTGGCCGTACGGCGCGCGACCTGAGGACGCGGCCGACCTCGCGCCAGGTCACGTCGCTGGCGTACGAGACGACGCGTGCGGCCTCGTACACCTGGCGGAGCAGGGTGTCGGCGTCGAGCAGTCCGAGCTCGGCGGCGACCTGGTCCTGCTCCTGCAGGGCGAGGCGGTCGGTGGCGCGGCCGGTGGCGAGGTGGAGGGCGTCGCGGACGTCGAGGAGCCTGCGCCGGGCGTCGGCGAGGCCCTCGCGGGGCGCGTCGGCCAGCCAGGAGGCGGCCACGGCGCGCAGGGCCGTGGCGTCCCTGAGGCCGCCCCGCGCCTCCTTGAGGTCCGGTTCCAGCAGGTACTGCAGTTCGCCCTGCCGCTCGGCCCGCTCGGCGCACAGCTCCTGGAGTTCGGGGAGCCGCTTCGGGGCCTGGTTGCGCCAGTCGGCGAGGACGGCGGTGCGCAGTCCCGCGGTGAGGCCGAGGTCGCCCGCGAGATGGCGGGCGTCGAGCAGTCCGAGCTGGACCTTGAGGTCCTCGCCGGCGGTCCTTCGGGCCTCCGTGGGGGTGCGCACGGAGTGGTCGAGGGCCAGGCCGAGGTCCCAGACGGGGTACCAGATGCGGTCGGCCAGGGCGGCGATCTCCTTGGCGTCGCCGCCGTCGTGCAGGAGCACCAGGTCGAGGTCGCTGCGCGGGGAGAGCTCGCCGCGGCCGTAGCCCCCGACGGCCACCAGGGAGACGCCGCGCAGACCAGCGGCGCCGGCGTCGAAGAGACCGGTGAGCCAGTCGTCCGTCAGTTCGGCGAGGGCCGCACGGCGCGGCGGCCCGGACTGCGCCCCCTCCTGGAGGAGGCGCAGCCGGGCCGCCGCGTAGCCGCTGGGTCCCGAGTCCTCTGCTTCCGTACGCATGTCCGTACTCGTCACCCAGCGACTCCTGTCTTTCTTCGCTTCTACAGCGCGTCCGGGCCGCGCTCGCCGGTCCGGACCCGGACGGCGGTGTCGACCGGGAGGGACCAGACCTTGCCGTCACCGATCTTGCCGGTACGCGCGGCCTTCACGACGACATCGATGAGCTGTTCGGCGTCGTCGTCCTCGACCAGTACCTCGATACGGATCTTGGGAACCAGGTCGACCGTGTACTCGGCTCCACGGTAGACCTCGGTGTGGCCCCGCTGCCGACCGTAGCCGCTGGCCTCGGTGACGGTGAGACCGTGCACGCCGAAGGCCTGGAGGGCCTCCTTGATCTCGTCGAGCCGGTGCGGCTTCACGACGGCGGTGATGAGCTTCATGCGTCCACCTTCTTGCTCGCGGAGTCCTGAACCGGGGCGGCCACGGCGGTCCGGTCCAGACCGCCGCCGGCACCGCTGAAGTCGTATGCGGTCTCGGCGTGCTCGGCCTGGTCGATGCCCGCCACCTCCTCGTCGTCGGCGACGCGCATCCCCATCGTCTTGTCGATCAGGAAGGCGAGGATCGCGGAGACCACCAGGGAGTAGCCGAGGACGGCGAAGACACCGGCGCACTGCTTCCAGAACTGGTCGAGTCCGCCGCCGTAGAAGAGGCCCTGGACGTCGGACTGGCCGCCGCCGCTGGCGAAGAAGCCGATGAGCAGGGAGCCCACGACACCGCCGACGAGGTGGACACCGACGACGTCGAGGGAGTCGTCGTAGCCGAGCTTGTACTTGAGGCCGACGGCCATGGCGCACAGCACACCGGCGATGGCGCCGACGGCGATCGCGCCGAGCGGGGAGACCGCGCCGCCGGACGGGGTGATCGCGACCAGACCGGCGACCGCGCCGGAGGCGGCACCGAGGGTGGTGAACGCGCCGTGGCGGATCTTCTCGTAGGCGAGCCAGGCCAGCATGGCGGCGGCGGTGGCGACCTGCGTGTTGACGAACATCAGCGCGCCGACGCCGTCGTCGTTGCCCAGCCACGAGCCGGCGTTGAAGCCGAACCAGCCGAACCACAGCAGGCCGGAGCCGAGCATGACCAGCGGCAGGCTGTGCGGGCGCATCGGGTCCTTCTTGAAGCCGACCCGCTTGCCGATGACCAGGATCACGCCGAGCGCCGCGGCACCCGCGTTGATGTGGACCGCGGTGCCACCGGCGAAGTCGATGACGCCGAGCTCGAACGCCCAGCCGCCGGTGCCCCACACCCAGTGGGCGACGGGGAAGTAGACGATCGTGACCCACAGGGTGATGAACAGCGCCCATGCGGTGAACTTGACGCGGTCCGCGAGGGCGCCGCTGATCAGGGCGGGCGTGATGATCGCGAACATCAGCTGGAAGACCGCGAAGACGTAGACCGGGATGGTGTAGCCGTCCCACAGCTGCGTCAGTCCGACACCGCTGAAGCCCACGTAGTCGGAGGACCAGCCGATGATGCTGCCCGAGTCGGTGCCGAAGGCGAGCGAGAAGCCGTAGAGCACCCACAGGATGGTGACGATCCCCAGGCTGATGAAGGACATCATCAGCATGTTCAGGGTGCTCTTGACGCGGACCATGCCTCCGTAGAAGAAGGCCAGGCCCGGTGTCATGAGCATCACCAGGGCGGAACAGATGAGCATGAAGCCTGTGTTGGCGGACGACAGCTTCGGTGCGTCCGCCGCAAGCATGATGGCTGGTGCCATCGGCGTCTCCTCGTCGTTGGTACGGCCCCGTGCGGGCGAAGCCTGAGCGGTCATGAGGGGTGGGCCGGTTATGCGCCATGAGATTGGCGCAGCGCGGTTTCCGTCGACGCCCCTCGATGTTTCGCCCCAGTGACGAAGGCACCTTGTGTGTTACGCGTCCATGAACTGCCTGATGTCGGGCCGGGCGATCGTTATCGTGGCGCAACCTTCTGTGAAGGTGACAGGACCGGCCGCGGTCGGCCGTCCGATGACCTGGCATGGGGGAGCCGAGTCGGGCAGTTCGGGACGGCCGGCCGCGGCCGGGGTTCACGGGGCGGGGCCGCGACCGCGGCCCCGGATCAGACCGCTTCGGCGGTCTCGGGCAGGTCGATGGAGAGCTGGTCGGTGAGGTCGACGACCTCGGCGAGGTCCCCGAAATCGCGTACAGCCGTGTCCACGGTCTTTCGGATACGAGTGTTGACGCGCTCGGAGCGGACCCTCTTGGCGCTCGCCATCGCCTCCTTGGCCAGGACCGCGCCGCGCTCGGGCTCGCGCTGGAGCAGGTGCACGGTGGCCAGACCGATCAGGTTCAGTGCGTACGAACGCTGGTGCTCGCTGTCCTTGGCGAACAGGTCGACGGCGTGCTGCATCAGGGGCTCGGCCAGCGAGGCGTAGGTGGGACTGCGGCCGGCGACGTAGGCGAGGTCGCGGTAGGAGTGCGAGTTCTCGCCGTACAGCTCGGCCTCGGAGAAGAAGCGGATCCAGTCCGGGTCCGGGTCGTCCCACTCGTGAATGTCGGCGAAGGTGTCCTCCGCCATCCGGACGGCCCGCTTGCACTTCCCTGGCTGGCCCATGTTGGCGTAGGCGCGGGCCTCCATCGCATACAGCATGGCCTGGGTGCGCGGGCTCGCGCAGTCACGGCTCCCGTACTGCGCGAGGTGGACGAGTTCCAGCGCGTCGTCGGGCCGCCCCAGGTGGATCATCTGGCGGCTCATGCTGGAGAGGATGTACGAGCCGAGCGGCTTGTCACCCGCTTCCTTGGCCGCGTGCAGGGCGAGCACGAAGTACTTCTGCGCGGTGGGCTGGAGCCCGATGTCGTAGCTCATCCAGCCCGCCAGCTCGGCCAGTTCGGCCGCGACCTTGAACAGGCGCTTCGTGGTGGTCTCGGGCTGCGGCTCCTGGAGCAGGTCGGTCACCTCGTGCAGCTGCCCGACCACCGCCTTGCGGCGCAGGCCGCCGCCGCACTGGGCGTCCCACTGCCGGAACATCACGGTGGTGGACTCCAGAAGGTCCAGCTCGGGCTTGGAGAGCCGGCCGCCGCGGCGCGCGGCGGCGGGCGGCTCGGGCTCGGCGCGCGGGGCCGCGGGAGAGGGCACGAGCCAGCGCTGCATGGGCTCGATGAGGGTGGGACCGGCGGACAGGGCCAGCGAGCTGCCGAGGAAGCCGCGCCGCGCCAGCATCAGGTCGCTGCGCGAGAACTCACTGATCAGGGCCACCGTCTGCGGGCCCGTCCAGGGCAGGTCCACGCCCGACACGGACGGTGCCTGGTGAGCGGTCCGCAGCCCCAGGTCCTCGACGGCGACGACGCAGCCGAACCGCTCGGAGAACAGCTCCGACAAGATCCGGGGAATGGGCTCCCGGGGGTTCTCGCCGTCCAGCCAGCGGCGGACCCGCGAGGTGTCCGTGGAGATGTGGTTGGCGCCCAACTGGCGGGCCCGGCGGTTCACTTGCCGGGCGAGCTCGCCCTTGGACCAGCCACTGCGCACGAACCACGAGCCGAGCAGCTCGTTGGGGCGCTTCTCAGCGTTCGTCCCGCCTCCGCCGTTGCCGCCCACTGGAACGCCCCCATCCCTACGACCACTTGTACGCTGCGTGCGCCAAGCCCTATCAGAATGCCGGTACTTGGAGCCGCGCGTCCGGCGGTTCTCACCCTTCGAACGGGAAACCGACTTGCCTCCGGCATACCCACGAGTACGCGCACCCTCGGGGCTTGTGCACTCAAAGTAATCCTACGATCACCCGTCCAGCCATGGCGATCCCGGAAACGCCACCATTCGCCACCCCTTCGAATGAACTCCCGGTCGCCGTCGCACGATTCACTTGACACAGCACGACCGGTACGAGGTGGAGCGGTGTACTCGGGGGCGCACGGAGCCGGGCGCACCACCCGGAGTACGTCGACGCGCCGCCTGAACCGGGCAGAGCCGGGGAAGCAGCGGAACAGAGAGTCACATTCCGGATTCGCTTCGTAACCACCGGCGCGCTGGACCCGTTGGAGGGGGCATGGGCTTCACGATCGGCGGCACTCGTGGGATGCGCGAAATCCGGACTGGCGCGCGGCGCCGCGGCCGCACTTCGGAGTGCACCGCCGTGGCCGAATTCACCGGACTCTGGGGCTGGGACGTGATTCCCGGCGCCCGGGCCGCCGCGGGCGCCTGCTCGTGCGGCAGGGCCGATTGCGGCGCCCCCGGCGCCCACCCCCTGGACTTCGCCCCGCCGATCCGGGCCGGCGCCACGCTCGACGAGGTCTCCGACGCCTGGTCCGAGTTCCCCGGCGCCGCCGTCATGCTGCCGGTGGGACGCGCCTTCGACGTGATCGAGGTCGCCGAACCGGCCGGGCGCCGCGCCCTCGCCCGGCTCGAACGGATGGGACTCCCCCTCGGGCCGGTGACGGCGACCCCCGACGGCCGCGCCCACTTCTTCGTCGCCCCCGGCGCCGCGGCCGAACTGCCCCGGCTGCTGTACCGCATGGGCTGGGACGACGCCGCGCTCGACCTGCACGGCCTGGGCGCAGGTACGTACGTCACCGCTCCGCCCTCCGACCGCGGCGGCCTCGGCCCGGTCCGCTGGCTGCGTCCGCCCGCGCTGGACTCGGTGACTCGGCCGCCGCAGGCCCGGCTGCTCCTGGGAACCCTGGCCTACGTGGCGCACCGCTCCCGCGTCTGAGGCGCCACCGCACGGCGAGGCGCCCCTCCCGTCCCCCCGGCCGTCCACTCACCGCACAGCGAAGCGCCCGTCCCCCCTTGCAGCCGGGGAACGGGCGCTTCTTCGCGCATCCGCCGCAGCGGGCGCGCAGGGTCCACCTGCCGGTCTCAGCGGGTGGTCACTCGCCGATGAGGGCGTCAACGAACGCCTCCGGCTCGAACGGCGCCAGGTCGTCGGCACCCTCGCCGAGGCCCACCAGCTTGACCGGCACGCCCAGCTCGCGCTGGACGGCGATGACGATGCCGCCCTTGGCGGTGCCGTCGAGCTTGGTCAGCACGATGCCGGTGATCTCGACGACCTCGGCGAAGACCCGGGCCTGCACGAGACCGTTCTGGCCGGTCGTCGCGTCGAGGACGAGCAGCACCTCGTCGAGCGGCGCGTGCTTCTCGACGACGCGCTTGACCTTGCCGAGCTCGTCCATGAGCCCCGTCTTGGTGTGCAGACGTCCGGCGGTGTCGATGAGGACGACGTCGGCTCCCGCCTCGATCCCCTCCTTGACGGAGTCGAAGGCGACGGAGGCCGGGTCACCCCCCTCGGGCCCGCGCACGGTGCGGGCGCCCACGCGCTCTCCCCAGGTCTGCAGCTGGTCGGCGGCGGCCGCGCGGAAGGTGTCGGCCGCGCCGAGCACCACGTTCTTGCCGTCGGCGACGAGCACCCGGGCGAGCTTGCCCGTGGTGGTGGTCTTGCCGGTGCCGTTGACACCGACGACCATCACGATGCCCGGGGTGTCCAGGTTGGAGTCGGTCTTGACGGCGCGGTCGAACTCGGGGACGAGGAGCGTCAGCAGCTCCTCGCGCAGCAGGCCGCGCAGCTCCTCGGGCGTCCGCGTGCCGAGCACCTTCACGCGCTCGCGCAGCCGCTCGACCAGCTCCTGGGTGGGCTGCACACCGACGTCGGCGGTGAGCAGCGTGTCCTCGATCTCCTCCCAGGTGTCCTCGTCGAGGTGCTCGCGCGCGAGGAGCGTGAGCAGCCCCTTGCCGAGGGCGTTCTGCGAGCGGGAGAGCCGGGCGCGCAGCCGTACGAGGCGTCCGGCGGTCGGCTCCGGGACCTCGATCGGCGGGGCCTCGGCGGCCGGCGGGGGCTCCTCGACGACAACCGGCGCCGAGCCGTCCGGGAGGTCCACCTCCTCTATCGTTCGGCGCGTTTCGTCGCGCGGCGTCTCGGCCTCGTCGCCGACGTGCGGTTCGGCCGGAGGGGCGGTGATGTCGGGCGTCGAGGGGGGCGGCGGGGGCAGCTGCTTCCGCTTGCGGCTGCCGACGACAAGCCCGCCGAGCGCGCCGATCACGACCACGGCGATGATTACAGCAAGGATGACGGTTTCCATAACCCCCTCAGTATCGGCCATGGCCCTCCGGGCGCCCAGCATGTGATGCCCGCCGCGGATCACGAGCCGGTCCGGGGCCGCACGCCCGGCGCGCTGCGGGCCATCACTCCGGTTCAGCGGACAGGACGGCAGCTGCTCCCGTCGTCCGGGACCGCGTGCGGACGGCCCCGTGCCCGGCGTGCCGCCCCGGACGCCGGCCCGTACGGACCGTGACCGCGGAGCCGCGGCGCCGGGACCCGCGGTCGCCCCGCGCTGCGGCGGGCCCCGTACGGGGGCGGACCCCGCCGGGGTGTACCGCACCCCTGGTCGTCTGACGCTCCGTCAGCTACCGTCCCCCCTCACCGGCACCCCGCCCGTCCGGCGAAGGGGGACTTCTCCATGCCCGTCACGGTCGTACGCTTCAACCTCGTCGAGCCCGACGCGACGCCCGCGTCCCTGAGCGCCCGCTACCGCGCCGCGGTCGAGATGGCCGCGTACGCCGACGACCGCGGGATCTCCACCGTGCAGACCGAGGAGCACCACGGCGTCGCCAACAACTGGCTGCCCTCGCCGTTCACCTTCGCGGGCGCGGTCTTCGGCGCGACCCGGCGCATCGCGGTCACCGTCTCTGCGGTCATCGGCCCGCTGCACGACCCGCTGCGGCTCGCCGAGGACATCGCCGTACTCGATCTGCTCAGCGGCGGCCGCCTGGTGACGGTGGCCGGAATCGGCTACCGGCCGGAGGAGTACGCCCTCTTCGACGTGGAGTGGAAGCGGCGCGGCGCGCTCCAGGACGAGCTGCTGGAGACGGTGCTGAAGGCGTGGACGGGTGAGGAGTTCGCCTACCGGGGCCGGACGGTACGGGTCACCCCGCGCCCGTTCTCCGATCCGCACCCCCTGCTGCTGGTCGGCGGCTCCTCGAAGGCGGCGGCGCGGCGGGCGGCCCGGCTGGGGCTGCCGTTCTTCCCGAGCGCGCACCTGCCGGAACTGGAGGCGTACTACAAGGAGCGGCTGATCGAGTACGGCACCGAGGGCTGGACCATGATGCCGTCGGCCGTGACCCCGCTGCTGCACATCGCCGAGGACCCGGACCAGGTCTGGGCGGAGTACGGCGGGCACTTCCTGCACGAGGCCCGGACGTACGCCTCCTGGCAGTCCGGCGACATCCGCTCGGCGGTGAAGTCCGCGGCCACGACCGTGGACGAGCTGCGGGCCGAGGGCGTGTACCGGATCCTCACGCCCGACGAGTGCGTGCGGCAGCGGCTGGACAGTCTCGTGCTGCATCCGCTGTCGGGCGGGATGCCGGTCGACGAGGGCTGGCGCAGTCTGCATCTGTTCTGCGAAAACGTACTGCCCCGGCTCGAGGACCTGGCGGTCTGAGCCGGGGCGGTACGCCTTACGGATACGAGGAGAGGGGCAGCGGGGACTTGGCCCTTCTCCCCGAGATTTCGGGGCCCGGGGCCTAGCCCATCTCCTCCAGCGCCTTGCCCTTGGTCTCCTTCACGAACTTGAGCACGAAGGGGATGGAGAGTGCGGCGAAGATCGTGTAGATCACGTAGGTCGCGGAGAGGTTCCAGTCGGCCAGCGACGGGAAGCTCGCGGTGATCGCCCAGTTGGCGATCCACTGCGCGGAGGCGGCGACACCGAGGGCGGCGGCGCGGATCTTGTTCGGGAACATCTCGCCCAGGAAGACCCAGACGACCACACCCCACGAGAGGGCGAAGAAGAGGACGAAGATGTGGGCGGCGATCAGGGCGACCCAGCCCTGGGTGGCCGGCAGCTTGCCGTCGACGAGGTCGAAGGAGAAGGCCCAGGCCTCCAGGGCGAGGCCGACGACCATGCCCACCGAGCCGATGAGCGCGAG
Organism: Streptomyces sp. NPDC026417; assembly: GCF_055567695.1. NCBI lineage: Bacteria > Bacillati > Actinomycetota > Actinomycetes > Kitasatosporales > Streptomycetaceae > Streptomyces > Streptomyces sp. NPDC026417. Next base: position 56,108 of record NZ_JBVHPY010000019.1, on the reverse strand, counting down.
CGGACGGCGGCCGATGCGGTCGACGAAGATCATGGCGATCACGGTGCCGACGATGTTGATGATCGACGTGGTGAACGAGTAGAAGAAGGAGTCCGTCGGGTCGACACCGACCGACTGCCACAGCGTCGAGGAGTAGTAGAACGCGACGTTGATGCCGACGAACTGCTGGAAGACCGAGAGGCCGATACCGACCCAGACGATCGGCTTGAAGAAGAAGCTGCCGCCCAGCAGGTCCTTGAAGCTCGACTTGTGCTCGCGCTTCATGGCCAGCTCGATCTCGGCGACCCGGGCGTCCAGGTCGATCTTGTCGCCCTCGACCTCCTTGAGCACCTCACGGGCGCGGTCCCGGCGGCCGACCTCCAGGAGGAAGCGCGGGGACTCGGGGATGGCGAAGGAGAGCAGGCCGTAGAGGACGGCCGGGATGACCATGACGCCGAGCATGACCTGCCAGGCCTCCAGGCCCATCAGCTCGCCGCGCTGGTCGCCGCCCGCGGCGTTCAGGATGCCCCAGTTGACGAGCTGCGAGATGGCGATGCCGACGACGATCGCGGCCTGCTGGAACGAACCGAGCCGTCCGCGGTAGGCGGCCGGGGAGACCTCGGCGATGTAGGCGGGGCCGATGACGGAGGCCATGCCGATGGCGAAGCCGCCGACGATGCGCCAGAAGGCCAGGTCCCACAGGGCGAAGGGCAGCGCGGACCCGACGGCGCTGACGATGAACAGCGCCGCCGAGATCTGCATGCAGCGGATGCGGCCGATGCGGTCCGCTATCCGGCCGGCGGTGGCGGCGCCGACGGCACAGCCGATCAGGGCGATGGCGATGACCTGCGCGAGGGCCGCGGAGCCGACGTCGTAGCGGCTGCGGATGGCCTCGACGGCGCCATTGATGACGGCACTGTCGTAGCCGAAGAGGAAACCGCCCATCGCGGCCGCCGCCGCGATGAAGATGACGTGCCCGAGATGCTCGGGGTGAGCCGCCCTGGCTCCTGACGACTGCGCTGTGCTGGTCACGTGAACTCCTCGGGCCACCGGCCTCACTGCCGGGGGTGGGGGGCGAGCCCTTCAGTGGTCCTACCAGTGGCGCACACCTTCGCGCCGCCCACCACCTGAAGGTAAAAGCAACGTTGCAGAGACTATGCCTTCAAGTTTCGAAGTCAATACTCGCCTGCTGTGAATTTTTCCCCGGTGCGTGTCGCGCTTGCATTCAAGAGTTGAACTCAACTCCGCGGCATGATTCGTCTACCCGACTCGCTGAGGGCAAGCCCACCACCTGCCGGAGAGCACCCCGGCCGCACGGGACGGGCGAACCGGCGACGGAGCGGGGCGGCCCCGGGCATCGCCCGCCCAGGAGACCGTTGCGGGGGATGCGTCGGCGGACGGCAGCCGACGGGCGTCAGCGCAGCCGCTGGCTGATGACCTTCGACACACCGTCGCCCTGCATGGAGACGCCGTACAGCGCGTCGGCGACCTCCATCGTGCGCTTCTGGTGCGTGATCACAATCAGCTGCGAGGCCTCCTGCAGCTCCTGCATGATCCGGATCAGCCGCTGCAGGTTGGTGTCGTCGAGCGCCGCCTCGACCTCGTCCATCACGTAGAACGGACTGGGCCGCGCCTTGAAGATCGACACCAGCAGCGCCACCGCGGTCAGCGACCGCTCACCGCCCGAGAGCAGGCTGAGGCGCTTGACCTTCTTGCCGGGGGGCCGGGCCTCGACGTCCACTCCCGTGGTCAGCATGTTGTCGGGGTCGGTCAGGATCAGCCGCCCGTCCCCTCCCGGGAACAGCCGGCTGAAGACACCCTCGAACTCGCGGGCCGTGTCCCGGTAGGCCTCGGTGAAGACCTGCTCGACGCGCACGTCGACCTCCTTCACCACCTGAAGGAGGTCGGCGCGCGTCTTCTTCAGGTCCTCCAGCTGCTCGCTGAGGAACTGATGGCGCTCCTCCAGCGCCGCGAACTCCTCCAGGGCGAGCGGATTCACCTTGCCGAGCTGCTGATAGGCCCGTTCGGCGGACTTGAGCCGCTTCTCCTGCTCCGCCCGGTGGAAGGGCCGGGGCTGGTTGCGCGGGTGCTCGGGGTCCTCGGGAAGCTCCTCGCCCTCGGCCGGAAGGGACGGCGGCACCGGCTGCTGCGGCCCGTACTCGGCGACCAGTCCCTCCGGCTCGACGCCGAGCTCCTCCAGCGCCCTGGTCTCCAGCTGCTCGATCCGCAGCCGCTTCTCCGCGCCGAGCACCTCGCCGCGGTGCACCGAGTCCGTCAGCTTGTCGAGCTCGGCCTTGAGGTCGCGGCCGGCGGTGCGGGCCTCGGCCAGCTCCTGCTCGCGCCGGGCCTTCGCGGCGTCGGCGGCGGTGCGCTCCGCCTGGGCCCGCGCGAGGGAGACCTCGACGTGCGCCAGCAACTGGCGCGCTCCCGACGCGACGGCCTCGGCGACCGCCGCCTCGTGCCGCAGGCGGGCCCGCCGCTGCTCGGCACGCGCGCGTGCCTCCCGCTCGGCACGCGCCGCCCGGTCGAGTCCGTCCGCCCGTCCGGCGAGCCCCTTGACCCGCTCCTCGTGCGTACGCACCTGGAGCCGGGCCTCCATCTCGGTCTGCCGCGCGTTGGCGCCGTCGGCGGCCAGCCGGTCCCGCACCGAGGTGTCCGGCTCCTCCTCCACCGGCATCTCCTCGGCGACGGCGAGCCGCTCGGCGAGCTCCTCCGCCTCTTCCACGGCCCGGTCCAGCGCCTCCTGCGCCCGCGCGGTCGCGGCGGCGCTGCGCTCGGCCTCGCCGGCGGCGCCGCGGGCCTGGCCGGCCAGGCGACCGAGGGCCTGCGCCACGGACGACTTCTCCCGCTCCGCGGCCCGCCGCCGCTCCCCCGACTCCTCGACGAACGCGGCCCGTTCCTTGCGCAGTTCGGCGGCGCGACGCTGTGCCTCGCCGAGTTCCTCGCAGCACACGGCGAGCTCCTCCAGCTCCGCCGCCGCCTCGTCGACGGACGCCTGCACCTCCAGCAGGCTGGGCGCCCCGGCCGACCCGCCGTGCGCGAAGTGCGCGCTCAGCAGGTCGCCCTCGGCGGTGACCGCGGTCACCTCGGGCCGCGCGTAGACGAGATCCTCGGCGTCCTCCAGCGTGCCCACGACGACGATCCCGCGCAGCAGCCGCCGTACCGCGGGCATCAACTCGGCGGGGCCGCGGACGAGATCGGCGGCGCACGGAGGCCCTCCGTGGCCCGCCTCCGGGAACCCCTCGTCCCCGTCGGACGCGTTCGCGGACCTCCCGCCGCTGCCCGCGCCCTCCGGCGAGGCGTCCGCGCGTACATGCCCGTCCGCCACGGCACCGTGCGCACCGGGGGCGGCGGCCGGGAAGCCGCCGGGGTGGTGTGCCGCGGAGTGCCCGGCCGCGGACCGATGCGCCGCGCTGTCGGAAGCGGCGGGCTGGAGCGCCTCGGATACGTGCCCTGCGGAGCCGTGAACCGTGCTGCCGTGAGCCGCGCCGGCGTGGGCCGCGGGCTGGTGGGCCGGGCGGCCGGCGGGTGGTTGTTCGTCGGGGGCGTCCGCGAGGAGGAGGGCCGCCCGGCCCGCGTCCTGCTTGCGGAGCAGCCGGATGGCCTCGGCCGCCGAGGCGGGCGTCGTCACCGCGATGGCGTCCGCCGCCGCGCCGAAGGCCGCGGCCAGCGCGATCTCGTGGCCGGGGGTCACCGTGAGCAGTTCGGCGGCGGGGCCGAGCAGTCCGCCCAGCCGGTCCCTCGCGCCGAGCAGCGCGCCCGTGCCGTCCTTGCGCCGCAGCCCGAGGGCGAGCGCGTCCCGGCGGGCCTGGGTGGCGGCGCGCCTGCGCTCCGCGGTCGTGAGCGCCTCACGGGCGGCGGTGAGGTCGGCCTCCGCCTCGGCCAGCGCGGCCTTGGCCGCCTCGTGCCGCTCGGCCAGTTCCGCGTCGTCCGCGTCGAGGCCGTCGACCTCGGCCTTCAGCTGCTCGTACTCCTCCTGAGCGGCGACCGCACGCTCCTGCGCCTCGTCGCGCCCGGCGGTGAGCCGGTCGATCTCGGCCTGGGCGGAGGCCGCACGTGAACGGGCGGCGTTGACCTGGCCGTTGAGGCGGGCGAGCCCCTCGCGGCGGTCGGCGATGGCGCGGGCCACGTCCCGCAGACGGCGCTCCTCGACGGCGAGTTCGCGCTCCAGCTCGGCCCGGTGCGCGACCGTGTCCTCCAGGGCGTGCTCGGCCGCCTCCAGCGCCGCTTCGAGTTCCGCCTCCTGTTCGCGGATGCGGGCGGCCTCGCGCTCCAGGTCCTCGGGGTCGCGCCCGCGCCGTTCCTCGGCGGGCGCGGAGGTGGCGCTCTTCACGCGCGCGTCGGCCAGCGAGACCGTGCCGCGCACCCGCTCGGCGAGCTGCGAGAGTTCGTACCAGGTCTGCTGGGCGCGCTGCAGGCGCGGGGCGAGCCGTCTGACCTCGTCCTCCAGGAGGGCCTCGCGCTGCGAGGCCTTCCGCAGTTCGGCCTCGGCGGCGTCCTTGCGTTCCTTGAGCGCGGCTTCGTCGGCGACCTCGGCCCGGAGTGCCTGCCGCAGCCGTACGAGGTCGTCGGCGAGGAGGCGCAGGCGGGCGTCGCGCAGGTCGGCCTGGATGACGGCGGCGCGGCGGGCGACGGCGGCCTGCCGGCCCAGCGGCTTGAGCTGGCGGCGCAGTTCGTCCGTGAGGTCCTGCACGCGGGCGAGGTTCGCCTGCATCGCGTCCAGCTTCCGCAGCGCCTTCTCCTTGCGCTTGCGGTGCTTGAGGACGCCGGCGGCCTCTTCGATGAAGGCGCGGCGGCCCATCGGGTCGGCGTGCAGCACGGAGTCCAGCTGGCCCTGGCCGACGATCACGTGCATCTCGCGGCCGATACCGGAGTCGGAGAGCAGGTCCTGGATGTCGAGGAGCCGGCAGGTGTCCCCGTTGATCTGGTACTCGCTGCCGCCGTTGCGGAACATGATCCGCGTGATGGTGACCTCGGCGTACTCGATGGGCAGCGCACCGTCGGAGTTGTCGATGGTGAGGGACACCTCGGCCCGGCCGAGCGGCGGACGCCCGGTGGTGCCGGCGAAGATGACGTCCTCCATCTTGCCGCCGCGCAGCGACTTCGCGCCCTGCTCGCCCATGACCCAGCTGAGCGCGTCCACGACGTTGGACTTGCCCGAGCCGTTGGGGCCCACGACGCAGGTGATGCCCGGCTCGAACCGCAGCGTGGTCGCCGAGGCGAACGATTTGAACCCGCGGAGGGTCAGGGCCTTGAGGTGCACGCCGCCGGACTCTACCTTTCACGCCCGTCTCACTCCATGAACGCGCGGTTTCACCCATGAACGTGCAGGGCACACCATCCGTTAACGAGAGGGGGGCGGGTGTGCGCCGGGGGGCAAAAAGAAGGGACGCCGAAGAGGCGTCCCTTGCAATTCTGACAGCGCGGTGACCGACCGGAGTGCTCCGGCCCCTGCTGCCGTAGTGCGGTCCAGCGATCAGGTGAGCGCAGGCTCCGCCTGGGGTACGTCGATGCTCTCGAAGGAGTCGTGAGAAGCGGCAGCCGCGAGCGCGTCGTTCTCGGCCTGGATCCGTACGAGCTCGGATTCGAGGTCTTGGACGCGCTGCTGGAGCCGTCGCATCTCGGCGATGAGCCGCGGGTCGGAGCCGCCGACGTAACCGAGAAGCGCCTTTGCCATGATGGATGGTCCTCCACACTGAGTGACCGACCGAAGCGGTGTGGGTCGTGAGGGAATCGCACCCGCGATGCTTGACACTCTTGAGTTCTTGCTGCCGTTCCTACATGCCAAACAGCTAAGGTGCGCGGGGCTTTCAGAGTCTCACCAAAAAGTTTGACGGTCAACACGATCACGCCCCGTATTGGCGGGCAACCCGGGGGCGCGCGGCCCGGACCGGGCGGCGCTGCGACTCCTGCGGGGCCCTCAGGGCGTGGAGATCATCGTTAACCGCGGAGCCTGCCATGACGAGCCGTTCTTGGCAACCACCTGGTCGTTTCCGCACCGGACGGGCTTCGGCGGCCACTCCGCGACGCCCTGTCACGAAGATCGCCGCCGTCACCGTCAGCGGATGGCGAAGCCGTCGTAGATGCCGCGGGGCGTGTCCCATATCTCAGTGACTCCGTCCACGCGTCCGGGTGTGTCGTCACCGCGGAGCCAGTCGAGGAGGCTCTCGCAGCCCTTGCGGGGGCCCTCGGCGACCACCTGGACGCGTCCGTCCTCCAAATTGAGAGCAAAACCACTCAGCCCGCCGATCTCCAGCGCCCTGGCCCGCGTGAACCAGCGGAAACCCACGCCCTGGACCCTGCCGCGGACCCACGCGACGAGCCGTACATCCTCGTTCATGGGTGCACGCTAACCGGACAATGTCCCCTGGAGCACTTCCTCCCCTTGCGCCATGGGGTACCGTCCCGACCCAATGAGTCTCATGTGAAACTCACTCGTTCGAGTGAGTGATGCTGACCGCAAGGACGAGGAAGGCCAGGAGATGGGACGCCACCGACGCGCTGCCGCCGGCCGCGCCGCCACAGGCCGCGCCACCGGTGTCACGGAAGCACACCGGGTACCCACGGAGAGCTACGGGCCGGAGAACCTGTACGGCTACGCCGCACTGGCCGACCTCCCGCAGAACGCCGCCGCCCGCTCGCACCGCAAGAAGAAGGCCGCGACGCCCGTGCGCACCGGCCTGCTCGGGGTCTCGGCGGCCGTCGCGCTGGGCACGGTCGCGGTGGCCACCGGCGTACTGCCGGGCAGCGACAACTACTCGGTCGGCGGCGGCAACGCCTCGGACAAGGTCCAGGCCGTCGACTCGCCGTCCGGCCTGGAGACCGAGCAGGGCGGTTCGACGGGCGCCGCGGAGGAACGCGACGACAGCGCCACGAGCCGCGACGCCGAGCGCTCGGCGTCGCCCTCCCCCGCGCCCTCCAAGACCTCCGAGAAGCCGTCGGCGACGCCCTCCGAGAAGCCTTCCGAGAAGCCCGGCAAGTCCCAGGCGACGAAGAAGCCCGGCCAGGCCGCCACGAAGGCGCCCAAGAAGCCCGCTCCGGCGACGGTGTCGGCCGAGACCGCCGCCGAGACCGCGGTGCTGAAGCTCGTCAACGAGGAGCGGGCCAAGGTCGGCTGCAGCCCGGTGGCGGCGAACAGCGGCCTGTCCGAGCTCGCCGCCGCGTTCAGCGAGGACATGGCGACGCGCGGCTTCTTCGACCACACGGACCCGAGCGGGGCCTCGCCCTGGGACCGGGCCGCGAAGGCCGGCATCACCGACCTGGGCGGCGAGAACATAGCCCGGGGCCAGGCCACCGCCGAGGCGGTCATGGAAGCCTGGATGAACAGCCCCGGCCACCGCGCCAACATCCTGAACTGCGACTTCAAAACGCTCGGTGTCGGCGCCCACTTCGGCTCCGGCGGCCCTTGGTGGACGCAGGACTTCGGCTACTGAGCCGACCGCGGACCGGGGCCCTTTCGCTGACGGCCCTGGTCCGCTTTCGCTCGCGCCATCGGGTGCGCGACCTGCACCCCCGCGCGGCCTCCTGCGCCGGGCTGCGGACGACGGCCGGGGTCGTGGCGGCGCGGTATGTGCGCAGCACCCTCCGGCTTCGGAGCCGCATCCCTCTTCCGCGAACGCGCACGGCCCGCCGCGAGCGGGCCGAGAAACCGGCCCTGCGCGGCCGGCTGTCGGGCCGGGCGGCGCCCGGGGGCCTTCAGACTGTCAGGGGGACCGGGTGGATCTCGTCGGCCGGGTGGCCCGCCCGGTGGTGAATGCGCTGGACCGCTTCGGCCGAGGACGCCTCGGAGAGGCAGTAGACCGTGCCTGACTCCGGGTCCGCCCAGGCCTTCTCGAAGTGGACGCCTTCCTCCTTCTCGATCGCCAAGTCCGCCTGGTGGGCCTCCTTGAGCTGGTCGGCCGTGAGGCCCTTCATCCCGTGGTGGACGTCCATGAACTGGGGCATGGTGTCGCGCCTCCTCCCGGCTTTCTGAGCACGCCGGTTGCGTCATATCCATCCTGCGCCTGTCCGACGGCGAGGGCGACCGTGCCGCCCCGCACCGGCTGTCCCGGCGGCCGGGCGCGGGCGGGGCGGCGGGTGCACACGGCGTTCCCGCCGGCAAAGGGCGAGGACCTCGGTGTACCGGCTGGGCGGCGGCCTTACGCGGCGGCGGCCGCCCGTCCCAGCGCGAAGACCCGAGCGGTCTGCGCGACCCGGCGGCCGAGGTGCTCGGCGGTCGCCACGTCGGCCTTGTGCACGCCCTCCGGCCCCTGGTCGGTGTTCGACTGGGCCGCGGCGCCCGCGAAGAAGCCGAGGCGGTTGAGGTCGTTCTCGGAGGCCGTGGTGCTGTTCCAGCCCGGCAGCAGGCCGAGGCTGACCCAGTTCATGGCGTGCTGCGCGGCGAGCGTCTGGAAGAACTGCAGCGTGTGCAGCTTGTCGCCGCTCTTGGACGCCGAGTTGGTGAAGCCGGCCGCCAGCTTGTCCTTCCAGTCCTGCCCGAACCAGCGCTTGGACGACTCCTCGGCGAACGCGTGGAAGGCACCGGAGGCGGTGCCCATGTACGTGGGAGAGCCGAAGACGATCGCGTCCGAGGCGTCGAGCAGCGCCCACTGCTCCTCGGTGATCTCGTCGACCTTGACCAGGTGGACCTCCGCGCCGGCGTCGGCGGCACCGGCGCGGACGGCCTCGGCAAGGACGGCGGTGTGGCCGTATCCGGAGTGGTAGGCGATGGAGACAACAGGGCTCGTCACGGTGGGTGCTCCTGAAGGGAGGGAGAAGGGGAGAGGGGGCGGCCGTCATCCGCACCGCCCCGGCGATGACGAAAGGAAAGCACTAACTTCTAGTTAGCGCAACCCATGCGTTAGCGCTGCGGCGCAGTATGCTGGGCGCATGGAATCCCTGGACCGGTCCGTCACGAGCGCGGAGTGCGACGCGAGTGCGGGTCTCGCGTACGACGTGTTCGCCCGCAGCTGCCCCTCCCGCGGCACGCTGGAGCACGTCACCGGCCGCTGGGGCGCACTGACGCTCGGCGCGCTCCACAAGGGCTCGTTCCGGTTCAACGAGCTGCGCCGCCGCGTCGACGGGGTGAGCGAGAAGATGCTGTCCCAGACGCTGCACGCCCTGGAGCGCGACGGCCTGGTGCTCCGCGACGCGCAGCCGACGAACCCGCCGCGCGTGGACTACGAACTGACCCCGCTCGGCCGCGAGGTCGCCGAGCGCCTGCTGGGCCTCATCCGCTTCGTGGAGGGCCGCATGGACGACGTACTGCAGGCGCGCGAGCGCTACGACGAGACGCGGGGCGCCGCCGCGGTCTGAGCCCGCACGGCGCCGCACCGGTCACGCGTCGGGGCGTTTCCGGCGGCCCTCGGGAGGATGCCTAGCGCGTGGTGGGACGCGGGGCCCGCTGGCACGTGGGGCAGAAGTAGCTGGACCGGTTCATCCAGGCGCGCCGCCGCATCGGGGTGCCGCAGCGGCGGCAGGGCAGGCCCTCGCGCCCGTACGCGTCGAGCGACCGGTCGAAGTAGCCGGACTCCCCGTTGACGTTGACGTAGAGGCTGTCGAAGCTGGTGCCGCCGACGGAGAGGGCCGCGTTCATCACGTCCCGTACGTGGCCGAGGAGTTCGGCCGTGCGTGGGCGCGTGAAGCCGGCCGTCGGACGCTCGTAGTGGATCCGGGCGCGCCACAGCGCCTCGTCCGCGTAGATGTTGCCGACTCCGCTGATCAGCGACTGGTCGAGCAGGGCCCTCTTGACGGTCGTACGGCGGCGGCGCAGCGCCTCGTGGAAGGCGGCGTCGTCGAAGAGGGGGTCGAGCGGGTCGCGCGCGATGTGGGCGATGACGTCGGGGAGCCCGTCGGGGGACGTCTCGTGCAACGAGAGCCCGCCGAAGGTGCGTTGGTCGACGAAGCGCAGTTCGGTGCCGAGGGCGTCGGCGAAGCGGACGCGGATGCGCAGATGCTTCTCGTCGGGGGTCTCGTGCGGCTGCACGAGCAGCTGGCCGCTCATGCCGAGGTGCGCGAGGATCGCGGTCCCCGTGGTCTCCAGCGGGAGCCAGAGGTACTTGCCGCGGCGGCTGGGGACACCGATGCGCTGCCCCTTGAGGCGGTGGGCGAAGTCGTCACCGCCGGCGGTGTGGCGCCGCACGGCACGCGGATGCAGCACGTGGGCCTCGGCGACGGTCCGGTGGGCGACCCACCGCTCCAGTCCTCGCCGGACCACCTCTACCTCGGGCAATTCGGGCATGTCGGCTCCCCGCACACCATAGCGCCCGCCCCTGACAGGGGCGGGCGCTCGGTCGACTTGTCAGGCGGACGCCGAGGAGGCGTCGGCGTTCCCCTCGGCATGCTCGGCGGCCTCGGTCCCGGTCACCCGGGCCTCGGCGGCCTTGGCCTGTGCTGCGGCCTCGGCCTTGACGACCTCGGCCTGAGCCTCGGCCGCCGCCTTGGCGCGTTCGTCCGAGGCGGCGCGGATCGAGCGCCACGCGGACTCCGCGGCCTGCTGCTCCGCCTCCTTCTTGCTGCGGCCGGTGCCGGTGCCGTACGAGACGCCTCCGACGCGGGCGGCAGCAGTAAAGGTCTTCTCGTGGTCCGGGCCCGTCTCCGAGACCAGGTACTCGGGAACACCGAGTCCCTCGGTCGCGGTGAGCTCCTGGAGACTGGTCTTCCAGTCCAGGCCGGCGCCCAGGTTCGACGATTTCTCGATCAGGGGATCGAAGAGCCGGTGGACGAGTTCGCCCGCCGCCTCGAGACCCTGGTCGAGGTAGACCGCGCCGATCACCGCTTCAAGGGTGTCGGCGAGGATGGATGCCTTGTCCCGGCCGCCCGTGCCTTCCTCGCCCCGGCCGAGCCGGATGAAGGAGCCGAGGTCGAGGCCGCGGCCCACCTCGGCCAGCGCACGCGAGTTGACCACCGCGGCCCGCAATTTGGCCAGCTGGCCTTCGGGCAGGTCGGGGTGGGTGCGGTACAGCGTGTCCGTGACCACGAGGCCGAGAACGGAGTCCCCGAGGAACTCCAGGCGCTCGTTGGTGGGCAGGCCGCCGTTCTCGTACGCGTAGGAACGGTGCGTCAGTGCACGCACCAGAAGGGCGGACTCCAGCTTGTAGCCGAGCCGCCCTTCCAGAAGCGTGTGGGACGAGGCTGTGTTGTCCGCCTTTTTCTTGGCGTTTGAATCCGCCTTGGCGTCAGACATCAGACCTCTCACCAGCCGCTCAGACCTCGAGGACCTGGCGCTTGTTGTAGGTGCCGCAAGCCGGGCACGCGATGTGCTGCAGCTTGGGCTCGTGGCAGCGCTCGCACGCAACCAGGGTGGGGACCGCAGCCTTCCACTGCGACCGGCGGTGGCGCGTGTTGCTGCGCGACATCTTCCGCTTCGGAACAGCCACGGCTACTTCTCCTGCTTCTCGTCGGCGCGTGCTGATCGAGGCGCGCCGCCGCTCATCTCGTCCTTCTCGCCATCTTCGAGTGAACCGGCGAGTCCCTGCAGTGCCGCCCAACGGATGTCGACGGCGTCGTGGTGGTGCCCCGGGTCGTCCGCCAGCCGCGCTCCGCACTCGGAACACAGGCCTGGGCAGTCGTCCTGGCACACCGGCTGCATCGGCAGTGCGAGCACCACCGCATCACGCAGCACGGGCTCGAGGTCGAACAGGCCGTCCTCGATGAAGAGAGTGTCCTCGTCTTCCTCGGCGTCGTCGGCCGGCTCCGCTTTCACACGGCCCCGGTCGTCGGCGTCAGGGTACGAGAACATCTCCTGGAAATCCGCGTCGAGCTCCAGCTCGAGCGGCTCCAGACACCTTACGCACTCCCCCTTGGCCGATGCACGGGCGGTGCCTGTGACAAGCACCCCTTCCATGACCGACTCCAGACGGAGGTCGAGCTCCACCGGGGCGCCTTCCGGCACTCCGATGACTCCCTGGATCCCCAGATCCGCGGGAGCGTCGATCGAGCGAGTCAGGCGCTGCAGCGCGCCAGGACGCCGCCCCAGCTCGTGTGTGTCGAACACGAGAGGGTTGCGGTGGTCGAGGCGGGCGTTCAGAGCCATTCCTGCTTTCGATCTTCGATGTGGGGGCGCCGCCCTGGCCTTCCGGGCAGCGGTGATCGCGGATGTACGCGCGACCGAAGAGCCAGGATACTGGACCTTTCGCTCTCGGCCCAATCCGGTGCCCGGGGCCCCTCAGTGACCGCCGCGCCCCTGCTCGTAGGCCCGCAGCTGCTCCGCGCTGATCATGCCGGTGTCGAAGAGGCTGGTCTCGTCGAGCGCCTGGGCCTGCGGCTGCTGGTAGGCCTGCTGCCGGTCCTGGTCGTACCCGGGCTGCTGCTGGTCCTGGTCGTAGGCGGGCTGCTGGTCGTAGCCCTGCTGCTGGTAGGCGTAGGGGTCGGCCTGCTGGTAGCCGTAGGCGTCCTGCTGCGCGTACTGCTGCTGGTAGCCGTACGGATCGGCCTGCTGCTGCTGGTAGGCGTAGGCCTCCTGCTGCTGCTGGTAGGACGGCTGGGCCGGTACCTCGGGGGCCGGCGCGGGCTGCTCAGGGGCGCCGGAGAGGTCCGCGAGGCCCGCCAGGTAGTCCTCGTCGCTGGTGTGCTGGACGCCCGTCCCGTCGTCGGTGAGGGAGCCCAGGTCGTCGCTGGCGATCCGGCCGTGGAGTTTCTGCCGGCCGCGGCCGACGGCCTCCAGCGTCTTGGCGAGGACGGCCTCGAAGGCGCCGAGCTTGACCCCGACGTATTCGTCCGCGTTGCGGCGCAGCGTCTCCGGGTCGTGGCTGCGCTCGGGGGCGTCCTCGTCCTCGTAGCCCTGCTCGTCGACGCCCGGTCCGGTGCCGAGGAGCTTCTCGCGGCCGCGGCCGACCGAGCCGAGGGTCTTGGTGAGGACGACCTCGAAGTTGGCGAGCTTGGAGTCGACGTAGTCGTCGGCCTCCGCGCGGATCTCCTCGGCCTCCTGGCGGGCTTCGGCGAGGATGCGGTCCGCCTCGTTCTGCGAGCGGCGGGCGACCTCGGTGTCGGAGATCAGGGAGCCGCGCTCGGCGTGCGCGTTCTCGATGATGCGCTCGGCCTCCTGGCGGGCCTGCTCGACCAGCTGCTCGCGGCCGCCGATCAGCTCCTGGGCCTGGGCCAGGGAGCCGGGCAGCGCCTGGCGCACCTCTTCGAGCATCGAGAGCAGCTCGGCGCGGTTCACCACGCACGAGGCCGACATGGGCATGGAACGGGCGCCGGAGACCGACGCGACGATCTCATCGAGCTTCTTCTGCACGTCCACCGTGTGCTCGCCACTCTCTACAGCTGTGATGGAGACGGACGGGTCGACTGTACGACCACTCCCGCCGCGTCCGACACCGGGTGACGGGCCGTCAGTCCCCGAAGGGTGCCTCAGCTGTGCCCGAGGCGCTCGGTGAGGGCTTCCAGGACCAGCGGCGGGACCAGGTGCGAGACGTCGCCGCCCCAGGCCGCCACCTCCTTGACCAGCGAGGAGGACAGGAAGCTGTAGGTGGGGTTCGTGGGGACGAACAGGGTCTCGACGCCCGACAGGCCGTTGTTCATCTGGGCCATCTGCAGTTCGTAGTCGAAGTCGCTGACGGCGCGCAGTCCCTTGACGATGGCCGGGATGTCGCGCTGCTTGCAGAAGTCCACGAGCAGGCCGTGGAAGGACTCGACCTCCACGTTGCCGAACTCGGCGGTGACCTGGCGGATCAGGTCGATCCGCTCCTCGATCTCGAACAGGCCCTTCTTGGACTGGTTGATCATCACCGCGACATGCACCACGTCGTACAGCTTGGAGGCGCGGGCAATGATGTCGAGGTGTCCGTTGGTGATCGGGTCGAATGACCCGGGACAGACGGCGCGGCGCAACTGAGGTCCCTCGCTCTCCGGTCCGGTCATCGTGCGTCTTCGCACGTAGAGGCGGCGCGACCGTACCAAAACGTTCCCTCGCCGTAGCGACGGGCCCGGAGCGCTTCAAAGCCGTCCGGCCACCCGAATTCGCCGCCTCTGGTGCTGCGCTCCACGGTGACGAGCGCATCGTCCGCGAGCCAGCCCCCAGAGCGGAGTGTGAGCAGGATCTCGCGAAGATCGTCGTCCGAGACGGCGTACGGAGGATCGAGAAAGACCAGGTCATAGGGGTCGTCCGGAGCCGCACCCCGGATGATCTGCTCCGCTTTGCCCGATCTCACCTCGGCGCCGGGCAGCGCCAGCGATGCGACGTTCTCCCGGATCACCCGGGCGGCGCGGGCGTCGGCCTCGACGAGGAGGGTGTGCCCGGCGCCGCGGCTGAGCGCCTCCAGGCCCACGGCGCCCGAGCCGGCGTACAGGTCGAGAACGCGCTCACCGTCCAGGGGGCCGCCCAGCAGGGACTGCCAGGTGGAGAAGAGGCCCTCGCGCGCCCGGTCGGAGGTGGGGCGGGTGCCGGTGCCCGGCGGGACGGCCAGACGGCGTCCGCCGGCCCGGCCGGCGATCACGCGGGTCATCTCTTCTGTCCTTCGTGCGTGGGGCCTGCGGGGGCTGGGGTGACCGCTCCAGTCTGTCAGCCCCGGCCGGAGACGCGCTCCCTCACCCCGCTCAGCCCTTGTCCAGGTACTGCTCGCGCTCCTCGTCGAGGAGGGCGTCCAGCGCGGTGCGCAGTCCCGGAAGGCGCGCCAGCTCCGGATCGGCGGCGACGACCGCGGCCGCCTCCTCGCGGGCCTCGGCGATGATCTCCTCGTCGTCGATGACGGTGAGCATGCGCAGCGAGGAGCGGACGCCGGACTGGGCCTGGCCGAGGACGTCGCCCTCGCGGCGCTGTTCCAGGTCGATGCGGGACAGCTCGAAGCCGTCGAGCGTGGACGCCACCGCGGTCAGCCGCTGGCGGGCCGGGCTGGCCTCGGGCATCTCGCTGACCAGCAGGCAGAGGCCGGGTGCGGAGCCACGGCCGACGCGGCCCCGCAACTGGTGCAGCTGGGAGACGCCGAAGCGGTCGGCGTCCATGATCACCATGGCGGTGGCGTTCGGCACGTTCACCCCGACCTCGATGACCGTCGTCGCGACCAGGACGTCCGTCTCGCCGGCGGCGAAGCGGCGCATCACGGCGTCCTTGTCGTCGGCGGGCATCCTGCCGTGCAGGACCTCGACCCGCAGCCCCTGGAGCGGGCCCTTGGCGAGCCGGTCGGCGATGTCGAGCACGGCGAGCGGCGGACGCTTCTCCGCGTCGTCCTCCGCGGACTTCTTCCCGGCCTTGCCGCCCTCCTCCTCGTCGCCGATGCGCGGGCAGACCACGTACGCCTGGTGGCCGCCCGAGACCTCCTCCCGCACCCGCTCCCAGGCGCGCGCCAGGAAGTGGGGCTTGTCGGCGGCCGGGACGACATGGCTGGCGATGGGCGAACGCCCGGCCGGGAGCTGGTCGAGGACCGAGGTCTCCAGGTCGCCGAAGACGGTCATCGCCACGGTGCGCGGGATGGGGGTGGCGGTCATCACCAAAAGGTGCGGGGGCTGCTTGCCCTTGCCGCGCAGGGCGTCGCGCTGCTCGACGCCGAAGCGGTGCTGCTCGTCCACCACGACCAGGCCCAGGTCGTGGAACTGCACCTTGTCCTCGATCAGCGCGTGTGTGCCGATGACGATCCCGGCCTCTCCGGTGACCAGGTCCAGCAGGGCCTGCCGGCGGGCGGCCGTGCCCATGGAGCCGGTGAGCAGCACGACCTTGGTCGAGTCGTCCGCCCCGCCGAGCATGCCGCCCTCGGCCAGCTCGCCCATCATCTCGGTGATCGAGCGGTGGTGCTGCTGGGCGAGGACCTCGGTGGGCGCCAGCATCGCCGCCTGGCCGCCCGCGTCGACGACGGCGAGCATGGCGCGCAGGGCGACCATCGTCTTTCCGGAACCCACCTCGCCCTGGAGGAGCCGGTGCATCGGGTGCTCGGTCGCGAGGTCGTCGAAGATCTCCCCGGAGACCTTCTGCTGTCCCTCGGTGAGGGTGAAGGGCAGTTTGGCGTCGAAGGCAGTGAGCAGGCCGTCGGGCCGTGGCCTGCGGGCGACGGCGGGGAGTTGGGCGTCGGCGAACCGACGGCGGGCCAGGGCCACCTGGAGGACGAAGGCCTCGTCCCACTTGAGGCGGGCTCGGGCGTCCTCGACGTCCGCCCTGGTCTGCGGACGGTGGATCTTCAGCAGGGCCTCGGGGAGGGAGACCAGGCCCCGGCCCTCCCTGAGGGACTCCGGCAGCGGGTCGACGGCCTCCTGGGCGCTCGGCAGCACCGTCTGCACCGCCTTGGCGATCTTCCAGGACTCCAGCTTCGCGGTGGCCGGATAGAGCGGGATGAGCGATCCGGCCCAGGTGTCGACCGTCTCCGCCGCCTCGTCGCCGTCGCCGCGCAGCAGCTCGTACGCCGGGTGGGCGAGCTGGAGGCGGCGGTTGAAGACGGAGACCTTGCCCGAGAACATCGCGCGCGTGCCGGGCAGGAGCTCCTTGTGGGGCTTGTGCACGCCGTTGCCGAAGAAGACCAGTTGGAGGCGGCCGCTGCCGTCCGTGATCGTCACTTCCAGGCGCTGTCCCTTGCCCCGCGGGGCCTTGGACGAGGCGAAGGTGAGCAGGCGGGCGTCGGCGACCTGGGCGACCACGGTGGCGTGCTCGTCCATCGGCAGGTCGGCGAGGTGGGTGAGCTGGCCGCGCTCCTCGTACCTGCGGGGGTAGTGGTGCAGCAGGTCGCCGACGGTGTGCAGGCCGAGATGCTCGGCCATCACCTTCGCGGTGGCGGGGCCGAGCACCTTCTTCAGTGGTTCTTCGAGCGCGGGCACGAGATCCATTGCACACCACGGCACCGACAATGCCGCAAACGTCCGGGAAATCCGCTGGTCAGGCGGGTCGTTCGCGGCCTAGGATGACGCGCCCCGCCCTGTTCGCGGTCACCGTGCCCCGGGACCGCCCGACCCCGCGCCGTCGCCCGTCCCCCCACCGGCGCTGCGACGATGGACTCACAGACTTCTCAGTCATCCCAGGCACCGCGGTCGCCTCACACGTTCCAGGTCGATCTGCGCGGCCTCGTGGACCTGCTCTCCCACCACCTCTACTCCAGCCCCCGGGTCTACCTGCGCGAACTGCTGCAGAACGCCGTGGACGCCGTCACCGCGCGCCGGGCCGAGCAGCCGGACGCCCCGGCCGTGATCCGGCTCCGCGTCGAGGGCGACGGGGGCGCCCTGCGGGTGGAGGACTCCGGCGTCGGGCTCACCGAGGCCGACGTGCACAGCCTGCTGGCGACGATCGGCCGCAGCTCCAAGCGGGGCGAGGGCCTGGAGTCGGCCCGCTCCGACTTCCTGGGGCAGTTTGGCATCGGCCTGCTGGCCTGCTTCGTCGTCGCCGAGCGCATCCGCGTCGTCAGCCGCAGCGCCCGCACGCCCGAGGCGCCGCCGGTGGAGTGGACGGCGGCGGACGACGGGTCCTACACGGTCAGGACGCTGCCCGACGCGGCCCGGCCCGAACCGGGCACCACCGTGCACCTGGTGGCGCGCCCCGGAGCCGGCGAGTGGCTGACGGAGGAGCGGGTGCGGACGCTGGCCCGGGACTTCGGGTCGCTGCTGCCGTACGACGTCCGGGTGGGCGACGAGGCGGTCACGGACCTGCCGGCCCCCTGGGACCGGGCGCACCCGAGTCCCGCCGCCCGCAGGGTCGCCCTGGCCCGGCACTGCCACGACCTGTTCGGGTTCACGCCGCTGGACTCGATCGACCTGGACGTGCCGCTCGCCGGGGTCCGCGGGGTCGCCTACGTGCTGCCGTCGGCGGTCAGCCCCGCCCAGCGTGCCGGGCACCGCGTCCATCTGAAGGGGATGCTGCTCACCGAGCGCGCCGAACACCTGCTGCCGGACTGGGCGTTCTTCGTGCGCTGCGTCCTGGACACGGACAGCCTGCGGCCCACGGCGTCGCGCGAGTCGCTGTACGAGGACGAGACGCTGGCGGGGGTGCGGGACGCGCTGGGCGAGCGGATCCGCTCGTGGCTGACCGGTCTCGCCGCGGGCGACCCGGAGCGGCTCGGCGCCTTCCTTTCGGTGCACCACCTGGGCGTGAAGTCGCTGGCCCGGCACGACAGCGAGATGCTGCGCACGATGCTGCCGTGGCTGCCCTTCGAGACGACCGACGGACGGCTGTCGCTGGAGGAGTTCGCGCAGCGGCACCCCGTGGTGCACTTCACGCGGACCGTGGAGGAGTACCGGCAGGTCGCGCCCATCGCGTCCGCGCAGGGCGTGGGCGTCGTCAACGGCGGCTACACGTACGACGGCGAGCTCGTCGCCGCCCTCCCGTCGGTGCGTCCGGGCACGGTGGTGGCCGAGCTGGACGCGGACACCGTGACGGCGCACCTGGACACCGTCGACCCGGCGGAGGAGCTGGCCCTGGCGGGCTTCCTGGCCGCCGCACGGGCGAGGCTCGACCCCCTGGGCTGCGACGTCGCCCTGCGGTCCTTCCACCCCCTCTCGGTGCCGGCGCTCCACCTGGACGACCGGGCGGCCCGCCACGAACAGGCCCGCGCCGACGCCGAGGAGCAGGCCGACGACCTGTGGGCGGGCATCCTCGGCTCGCTCCGCGGCAGCGCCCCGCGCGCCCGGCTGGTGCTGAACCACCTCAATCCGCTGATCCGCCGGATCAGTTCGCTGCGCGACCCGGAACTGATCGGCACGGCCACCGAGTCCCTGTACGGCCAGGCCCTGCTGATGGCGCAGCGCCCGCTGCGGCCCGCGGACTCCGCCCTGCTCAACCGCGCGTTCATCGGGCTCCTCGAATGGGCGACGCACCCCGAGTCCGAGGAGGACGGCCGCCGATGAGCCCGATCACGGACGTCGACGCGCTGCGCCACGCGATGGCGGAGAACCAGGCGCAGCCCGAGGGGCCCGCCCGCAACGCGCGTGCGGAGCAGCTGCTCGCCGAGGCCGAGGGGCTGAACGTCCCGCTCGCCGTGATCGAGGCGCTCGGGCACCAGCTGAAGGTCTACAACTACAGCTCCGAGAAGGACAAGATGTTCGTCCCCTTCGCGCGCCTGCTGCGCATGTGGGACGAACACCCCGAGCACTTCGACGAGTACGAGACGCACTCGCTGCACTGGGTCTTCAAGTGGATGTCCGCCGGCATGCTGGGCCAGCCGCACATCCCGCTCGCCGCCATCGAGAAGTGGCTCGGCGAGATGGAGCACCGCTACCGCCTCGCCGGGCACTCCGAACGGGCCGTGCGCAGCGCCGAGTTCAGCGTCGCGCACCATGTCGGCGACCTGGAGCGCGCCGAGCGGGCGTATACCGCGTGGCTGGCGGCCGACCGGGACGGCATGGCCGACTGCCACGCCTGCGAACTGCACGACCAGGGGTGGTGGCAGGTGTCGCGCCACGGGGACGCCGCGGCGCTGGAGGCGTGGCGGCCGGTCCTGGACGGCGCGTACACGTGCGCCCACGAGCCGCACGCCGTCCTGGCGTCCTCGCTGCTGCCGCTGCTGCGGCTGGGCCGCCTGGACGAGGCGCGCTCCCACCACCTCAGGGGCCTGCGGCTGGTGCGCGCCATGGAGAGCATGCGCGGCGCCTACGCGGACCACGTCGAGTTCTGCGCGCTGAGCGGGAACGAGGCGCGCGCCCTGGAACTGCTCGCCGAGCGTCCCGCGTACTTCACGGACTCCGGAGAACCCCGCAGCCGGCTGGACTTCATGGCCGTGGTGGCCCTGCTGATGGACCGGCTGACCGAGCTGGGACTCGGCGGGCAGCCGGTGCCCGGCCCGGCCGGGCGGACCTGGACGGCGGCCGAACTCGCCGTCCACGCGCGCGAGGAGGCCCTGGCACTGGCCGCGCGCTTCGACGAACGCAACGGCACCCCGCACGTCGGCGACCGCACCCGCGCCCGGATGGACCGGCGCCCCCTGGTGGACCGGCTCCCCCTCGGCGTACGCAGCGTCCGTCCCGCCCCGGCACCGCGGCCGGTCCCCGCTGCCGGACCGTCCGCGCAGTCGTCCGCGGAGCCGGACCTGTCCGCGCTGCTCGGGGAGGCCCGGCGGCTGTCCGCGGCGATGGCACCCGAGGCCGTCGAGGCCTGGGCCGCCGTGGGCCGCGCTGCCGCGGGCCGGGAGCTGGGCCCCGGCGACCGCGCGGAGATCGCCGATCACGAGGCGATGGGCCGCGGCCCGGAGGGCGCCGCCCTCTTCGAGCGGGCGGCCGAGTGGTACGCGGAGGCCGGTGACCCGGGCGAGGCGCTGGCCGCACGCGCGCGCGGGGCGTACGCGCTCGCCGGAACCGGCCGCACCGAGGAGGCCCTGGCGGCCGTCCGGGAGCCGTACGAGCAGGTGCTCGCCCTCTTCGCGGCGGACGGGACGGGCGTACGCCAGACGGCGTCCGTGCTGGTGGCCCGCGCGCGCATCCTGCTGCAGCGGGTGCACGAGGCGGCACCCGGCGCCGGTCCCGGCGAGAGCGCGCGGGACGGCGACGCGGACCCGGCCGCCGTCGACGCCGAGACGGCCGTACGGGAGCTGCTGGCGCTCGTCGAGCCGCACACCGGCGAGATCCGGCTCGCCGCGCGGGCCGCGGAGGCACGGGCGATGCTCGCGGAACTGGCCGCGCACGACGGGGACGCACGGACGGCCGCCGAGCTGTACGCCCGGGCGGTGGCGGAGTTCACGGCGGCCGGGCTGCCGTGGTTCGCGGTGGAGTACCAGGCCCGGCTCGCCGGGATCGCGCGGCACCTCGGGGACTTGGAGACGGCGGAACGGGCGGTACGGGCCGCGCTGGAGGACGGCGGCCCCCATCTGGAGGCCGTCGGGCACGCCCGGCTGCACCTGCAACTGGCGGAGATCCTCGACGCCACCGGACGGGCCGGGCCCGCCGCGGAGCACGCCCTGGAGGCGGCGCACTGGGCCGACGAAGGGGGCGAGGGGCAGACCCTCGGCGCGTGGGCGCGGCACCAGCTGGGCGGTTTCCTGCTCCGCGAGGAGCGCTGGGCGGAGGCCGCGGAGGTGCTGGAGTCGGCGCTGCCGGACCTGACGGCCGAGGTGCACGGCGACGGTGCGATCGTGCAGACGCAGTGGTGGCTCGGCGACTGCCTCGCCGAGCTCGGTGAGCACCGGGAGGCGGCCGAACGCCGGCTGCGGGCGGCCGACATCGCCCGGCACTGGCCCGATCAGCACGATCACGCGATGCTCGCCCACCTCGCGGCCGAGTCGCTCGGGCACGCCGAACTGCCCGTCGAGGCCGACCGTGCGTACGAGCGCGCCGGTGACCTCTGGCGGTCCCTGGGCAACGTCCACGGCCTGGTCCGCGCGCTGCGCGCCCGGGCGTGGATCGCGGCGCGCGGCGAGGCGGGACCCGACGCCGCGCGGGAGCTGATGACCGAGGCGGTACGGGAGTGCGAGCGCGCCCTCCGGGAGGTCACCGCGGCGTCCGGCCCCGGCACCGCCGACACGGGCCCGTCCGGCCCCGGCGTTGCGCACCCCGCCGCGTCCGGCGCCGACGACTCCCCCGCGTCCGGCGCGGACGGCCCCTCCCCGGCCGTCACGGCAGCCGGGAGTTCCGCGGTGGACGAGGAGAACCACCACCGCCTGGTGGCCGAACTCGGTCACACGCACCGGCAGTTCGGGGATCTCGTCGCCCGGTCCGTCCCGGACGGCGCGGCGGAGGACTCGGCGCAGGCCGCGTTCGAGGAGGCGCTGGACCAGGTCGCACGGGCGGCCGCGGCCTTCGCCGTGCTCGGTGCGGGCGGACGCGATCTCCGGACGGGGGCCGAACTCTCCGCCGGGTGGCTGGAGGCCGACCTGGGGCGCCCCGCGGCGGCTTCGGCCCGCGCGCGTGAGGTGCTGGCCGCGTACGAAGGGCTCGACGGCGAGGTGCCCCGGGCACGGCGGGCCGAGGCGGAGAGGATGCTGGAGCTGATGGCGGCGGCCGGGTGAGGAGGCCCGCTACTCCACGCCGATGAGCAGCAGCGCGCCCTGCCGGCCGCCCCGGTACACGACCGTGTCCACCGCGAGGTACGACTCCCGGACGCACGCCTCGAGGTGGGTGGCGATGGTCTCGGGGGCGTCGTCGCCCAGCACGAGGGTGACCATCTCGCCGCCGGCCGACAGCATGCGGTTCAGGACGGTCTCGGCGGTGGCCGTCAGCTCGGAGCCGATGACGGCGACGTCGCCGTCGATGAGCCCGAGGATGTCGCCGGCCTGGCAGATGCCCGCCATGGTCCAGGACTGGCGCTCCGCGACGGCGACTTCGGCGTAGCGGGTCGCGCCGGCCGCCGAGGTCATGGCGACGACGTCCTCGTCGAAACGGCGGTCCGGCTCGTGGACGGCGAGTGCCGCGATGCCCTGCACCGCGGACCGGGTCGGGATCAGCGCGACGCGGACGCCCTCCGTGCGGGCCTGCTCGGCCGCGGCGGCCGCGGTGTGGCGCAGCTCCGCGTCGTTGGGCAGCAGCACCACCTCCAGCGCGTGGGCCCGCCGTACCGCCTCGACGAGCTCGCCGCTGGCCGGCGGCTCCCCCGGCCGTGCGAGCACGGTGGTGGCCCCGGCCTCCGCGTACAGGCCCGCCAGGCCCTCGCCGGGCACGACCGCCACGACGGCCCGCTGCGCGCGCTCCCGTGGAGGGCGTCCGGCCCCGGCGCCTCCCGTGTGGACGTCGCCCAGCCCGAAGTGGGTGATGCGGATCCGGTACGGCCGACCCGCCTCGATGCCCGCCTCCACGGCAGCGCCCGCGTCGTCGACGTGCACATGGACGTTCCACAGGCCGTCGCCGCCGACCACGACGAGGGAGTCCCCCAGCCCGTCGAGCCGCGTCCGCAGCCGGGCGACGGCCGCGTCCTCGGCCTCCAGCAGGTAGATCACCTCGAAGGCGGGTCCGCCCGCGTCCGGCGTCGCGTCCGCGCAGACCTCGTGCGGGGCCTCCGGGTCGGCTGCCCCGTCGTCCGCGCGTGCGGGGAGGGCGTCCCGCGCGACCTGTTCCGCGACGGTCCGCGCCGCCTCCGCGTCCTCCCCCGGTGCCGGCTCGGTCCGCGTCGCCAGGACGGGTATCGCCGCTCCGGCCGGCGGCTCTCCGGTGAACGTCTCGACCAGGGCCGCCAGGACGGCCAGCAGTCCGCGCCCGCCCGCGTCCACCACGCCCGCGCGCTCCAGCACGGCCAGCTGCCCGGGGGTGGCCGCCAGCGCCTCCCGGGCGGCCCCGTACGCGGCCCTCGCGACCGTCCCGCAGTCGCCCTCGGCTTCGGCGGCCGCGTCGGCGGCGGCCGCGGCGACGGTGAGGACCGTGCCCTCGACGGGGTGGGCGACGGCCTCGCGGGCGGAGTCGGAGGCATGCCGCAGCGCGAGGCGCAGTCCCCGCCCGTCGGTGTGAGAGCGGTCACGGTCGGCGGCGAGCACCTGCGCCATCCCGCGGAGCAGCTGGGCGAGGATCGTCCCGGAGTTGCCCCGGGCCCCGATCAGCGCCCCGTGCGCCATGGCCCGTACCGCCTCGGCCAGGCTGGGCCGCCCTGCCGGGTCCGCGACGCCGGCGGTGGCCGCGTCCCCGGCCGAGAGGGGCCTGCCGGTCGCGGACATCGCGTCGTGCCCGGCGAAGACGGCCTCGACCGCCGTGGCGGCCGACTCCATCGTCAGATAGAGGTTCGTCCCGGTGTCACCGTCGGCCACGGGATAGACATTGATGGCGTCGATCTCCTCGCGGGCCCGCCCCAGCGCCTCCAGCGCGAGACCGCACCAGGTGCGCACCGCGGATGCGTCCAATGTCTGCGGCACCTGCGGCACCTGCGCCTCCTTGAGCTGCCGGACGTGGGACGCAGCGTAGACCCAGGACGGGTCCCCGGCGGAAGAGGGCCCTGCCGAGGCCGGGGAGGGGCGTCGCGCGGCCATGGTAGTTTCGTTGTACGGACGCAGTCGTTGTATGCTGCTCCGGTTGCCCGATCCGATCGGGCCTTCCCCCTGGCACCGCCACTCAGATCCTAGATCTTGATCCCGGCATGCCGGGATCCACCGTAAGAGCATCTGAAGTCTTTGGAGTGACCCGTGGCTGCCAACTGCGACGTCTGCGGCAAGGGGCCGGGCTTCGGCAACAACATCTCGCACTCGCACCGCCGTACGTCCCGTCGCTGGAACCCGAACATCCAGCGCGTCCGTACCGTGGTGGGCGGGACGCCGAAGCGCGTGAACGCTTGCACCTCGTGCATCAAGGCCGGCAAGGTCTCGCGCTGACGCATCTTCCCCACGCTCCGGCCCTGCCGGGGCAGGGGGAACCCCAGTCGCGCGCGGCCACTGCTGGTTCGCTGCTCAGAGCCGGTCCACTTCCGAGTGGGCCGGCTTTTTGCCGTCCCCACGCGCGGGGGCGCCGCCGGGAGTGCCGCGGTGCTCACCGCCCCCTCGGTGAGCACCGCCTCCCCGTCACGACTCGATGTCCCCGAAGTGGTCCCAGCCGCCCTTGTTCGTCCAGGGCGCTCCGTCGACCGTCACCTGGGGCAGCGCCGACGGGTTGAGCACCTCGCCGATCACCTTCCAGCGGGCGGGCAGCTTCACGTCCGGCGGGAAGGTCGCCACGATGGCGTGGTCCTCGCCCCCGGTGAGCACCCACTGGATCGGGTCGACGCCCACGGCCTGCCCGATGTCGTTCATCTGCGAGGGAACGTCGATGTCCCCGGAGCGGACGTCGATGCGCACCTTGCTCGCCTCCGCGATGTGCCCGAGGTCGGCGATCAGCCCGTCGCTGACGTCCGTCATCGAGGTCGCGCCCAGCCCGGCCGCCGCGGGACCCGCGTGGTACGGCGGCTCGGGGCGCCGGTGGGCCTCCACGAACGCGCGCGGCGACCGGAAGCCGCGGGAGAGCACCGCGAAGCCGGCCGCCGACCAGCCCAGCCAGCCCGTCACGGCGACCACGTCACCGGGCTGCGCACCGGCCCGGGTCACCGGCTCGTGGTTGCGCAGGTCGCCGAGCGCGGTGATCGCCACGGTGATCGTGTCGCCCCGTACGACATCGCCGCCGACCACGGCCGCACCCGCGACCTGGCATTCGTCACGCAGCCCGTCCATCAGCTCGGAGGGCCAAGTGGCGGGCAGTTCGGCCGGGACGACGAGACCGAGCAGCAGAGCCGTCGGTACCGCGCCCATCGCGGCGATGTCCGCGAGGTTCTGCGCGGCCGCCTTGCGTCCCACGTCGTACGCCGTGGACCAGTCGCGGCGGAAGTGCCGCCCCTCCAGGAGGATGTCGGTGCTCGCCACGACCCTGCGGTCGGGCGCGGCGACGACGGCCGCGTCGTCGCCCGGACCGACCCGGACCGCCGGGGTGGTGGTAAGCCGCGACGTGAGCTCTCTGATGAGCCCGAACTCCCCCAACTCGCCCACGGTGCCCTTCATCGTCGTACTGCTCCCTCTGCCGCGACCGGTGCCCGGTCGCGAGCCGTCTCTGTACTCGGTACGGTCGATGTGACCGTCAACTTGTGCAGTCCGTACACCCCGGCGCGCAAGCCCCAGGCCCCGCGGGTCTCCCCGTGGCGAGCGGCGACGCGATACCGTGGCGTTCCTTTTCCCCACATGATCCTCGTGGCCGCCCTGGAGGTTCCGTGGTACAGGCGTACATCCTGATCCAGACGGAGGTCGGCAAGGCGTCGACCGTCGCCGAATCGATCAGCAAGATCCCGGGGGTGATCCAGGCCGAGGACGTGACGGGACCGTACGACGTGATCGTGCGCGCCCAGGCCGACACCGTCGACGAGCTGGGCCGCATGGTGGTCGCCAAGGTCCAGCAAGTGGATGGCATCACCCGAACCCTGACCTGCCCGGTCGTGCACCTGTAGCCCCCGTCTACCCTTGGCCGGTGAACATCTCCCGTCACCGGCTCAACGCTTCCCCCGGGCTGTCCGTGCTCGCCCTGTTGATCGCCGCCACTGGCTGCTCCTCAGCAGACGACAGCGCCGCCGCCGCGGTTCCCAGCCCGGACGCGAAGGTCACCGAGTTGTGCCGGAACCTGGACAAGGTGCTGCCGAAGCGGGTGGACGGTCTGGAGCGTAGGGATCCCGAGCCCCGGTCCGCGTTGACCGCGGGCTGGGGAGGCCCGGCGATCATACTGCGCTGCGGTGTCGGGCGACCCGCCGAGATGCTCGATCCGAAGTCGTCGTCCACCGTGGTGAACGGAGTGGGCTGGCTGGTGCAGGAGCAGGACGACGGTTCGTACGTCTTCACGTCGAGCCTGCGCAGGGCCTACGTCGAGGTGCGGCTCAGCACGCAGCAGTCCAAGAAGGGCGCGGGAGCACTCGTCGACCTCGCCGAGCCCGTCAAGAAGGCGATCCCCGAAGGGATCGCCGACTGACGTACGGGGGGACGGTCAGCGCAGTCCGGTCGGCCGCCGCAGCGCCGCCCCGATGAGCAGGTCCACGAGCTCCGCGTAGCCGATGCCGCTCGCCTCCCACATCTTCGGGTACATCGAGATCGGCGTGAAGCCGGGCATGGTGTTGACCTCGTTGATCACGAACTCCCCGTCCTCGGTGAGGAAGAAGTCCGCCCGCACCAGGCCCTCGCACGCCACGGCCTCGAAGGCGTCGACGGCGAGCCGCTGGACGTCGGCGGTCTCCTCGGGCGTCAGCGGGGCCGGCACGATGCCGGGCGTGGAGTCGATGTACTTGGCCTCGAAGTCGTAGTACGCGTGCGACTGCGCCGGCGGGATCTCGGCCGGCAGGCTGGCCCGCGGCCCGTCCTCGAACTCCAGGACGCCGCACTCGATCTCGCGGCCGCGCAGCAGCGCCTCCACGAGGATCTTCGGGTCGTGGCGCCGGGCCTCCTCGATCGCCTCGTCCAGACCGGCGAGGCCGTCGACCTTGGTGATGCCGATCGAGGAACCCGCACGGGCCGGCTTCACGAACAGCGGCCAGCCGTGCTCACCGGCGAAGTCGATGATCTTCTTGCGGGCGGCGGCGCGGTCGTTGTCCCACTCCCGAGGCCGGATCACCACGTACGGGCCGACCTTGAGCCCGAAGGAGGTGAACACCCGCTTCATGTACTCCTTGTCCTGGCCGACGGCCGAGGCGAGCACACCGGCGCCGACGTAGGGGACTCCGGAGAGCTCCAGGAGGCCCTGCAGCGTGCCGTCCTCGCCGTACGGGCCGTGCAGCACGGGGAAGACGACGTCGACCTCGCCGAGCGCCTTGGGGACGGAACCCGGTTCGCTGTAGACGACTTCGCGGTTGGCGGGGTCGACGGGGAGCACCACGCCGCCCTCGCCGGTCTCGGCCAGCTGGTCGACATTGGGCTGGCGCCGGTCGACGATCGCCATCCGTTCCGGCTCGTCCGCCGTGAGCGCCCAACGGCCGTCCTGGGTGATGCCGATCGGGAGGACGTCGTACTTGGTCCGGTCGATGGCGCGCAGGACGGCGCCGGCCGTGACCACGGAGATCCCGTGTTCGGAGCTGCGACCGCCGAAGACGACGGCCACACGCGGCTTGCGAGGCGGCTGCCCGGGGCTCTGGGGGAGGTTCTCGGTGCTCATATCGCGTTGAGAGTACCCGGTGGTAGGCGGTGAGTCAGCGCCCCACGGCGGCGTTGCCCGACACCGTCCGGCGGCCGTCGCTCAGCGTCGTGCCGGTGACAGCGGAGCGTCGCCCCGGGAGCCGTCCGGGGACCGTCAGCGCCGCTCCGGCTTGGCGCTGCGCGACATCAGTTCCTTGAGCGCGACGACCGGCGCCTTGCCCTCGTGGACGATGCCGACGACCGTCTCGGTGATGGGCATGTCGACGCCGTGCCGGCGGGCCAGATCCAGCACCGACTCGCAGGACTTGACGCCCTCGGCGGTCTGCCGGGTGACCGCGATGGTCTCCTGCAGGGTCATGCCCTTGCCCAGGTTGGTGCCGAAGGTGTGGTTGCGCGACAGCGGCGAGGAGCAGGTGGCCACCAGGTCGCCCAGGCCCGCGAGTCCGGAGAAGGTGAACGGGTCGGCGCCCATGGCGAGGCCGAGCCGGGTGGTCTCCGCGAGGCCGCGGGTGATCAGCGAGCCCTTGGCGTTGTCGCCGAGTCCCATGCCGTCCGCGATGCCGACGGCGAGGCCGATCACGTTCTTGACGGCGCCGCCGAGTTCACTGCCGACCACGTCGGTGATGGTGTACGGGCGGAAGTAGGGCGTGTGGCAGGCGGTCTGCAGACGGCGGGCGACGGCTTCGGAGCGGCAGGCCACCACCGAGGCGGCCGGCATGCGCGCGGCGATCTCCCGGGCGAGGTTGGGTCCGGTGACCACGGCGATCCGGTCCTCGCCCACCTTGGCGACGTCCTCGATCACCTCGCTCATCCGCATCGCGGAGCCGAGTTCGACGCCCTTCATGAGGGAGACGAGGACGGTGTCCGGTGCGAGCAGCGGCGCCCAGGCGGCGAGGTTGCCGCGCAGGGTCTGCGAAGGCACGGCGAGCACCGTGAAGTCGGCGCCGTCCGCGGCTTCGGCGGCGTCCGTGGTGGCCCGCAGGTTCTCCGGGAGTTCGACGCCCGGCAGGTAGTCCGGGTTCGTACGGGTGGAGTTGACCGCTTCGGCGAGATCGGCGCGGCGCCCCCACAGGGTGACGTCGCACCCCGCGTCGGCGAGCACCATGCCGAAGGCCGTGCCCCACGATCCGGTCCCGAAGACGGCCGCCTTGACCGGCTTGCTCACGCGCCTTGCCCCTCTTCCTGCTGTGCTCTGGACTTGGCCGCGGCCCTGCGGCGCTGTTCGATGCGCACCTGGCGCGGGTCGTAGGGCGTCTCGGGCGCCTTCTCGCCGCGGATCTCCTCGAGCAGTGCGGTGACGGCGGCCATGATGACCTCGGTGGCCTCCTTGAGGAGGTCGGGGGTCATGTCCTTGCCGTAGAAACGCGAGAGGTCCACCGGCGGTCCGGCCAGCACCCGGTGGGTCTTGCGGGGAAGGATGTCGGGCTTCTTCGCGTACGGCGCCAGCAGTTCGTTGGCGCCCCACTGGGCGACCGGGATCACCGGGCACTTGGTCTGCAGGGCGACTCGCGCGGCGCCGGTCTTGCCGGTCATCGGCCAGCCGTCGGGGTCACGCGTGAGCGTTCCCTCGGGGTAGAAGGCGACGCACTCGCCGCGCTCCACAGCCTCGATCGCGGCCCGGAAGGCGCTCAGCGCGTCGGTGCTCTCGCGGTAGACGGGGATCTGTCCGGTGCCGCGCATCGCGGCACCGACGAAGCCCTTGCGGAAAAGCGCGGCCTTCGCGAGGAATCGAGGAACCCGTCCGGTGTTGTACTGGAAGTGCGCGTAGGCGAACGGGTCCACGTGCGAATTGTGGTTCACCGCGGTGATAAATCCACCCTCGGCCGGAATGTTCTCCATTCCACGCCAGTCCCGCTTGATCAGAACCACCAGTGGCGGTTTGCACAGGACCGCTGCGAAGCGGTACCAGAAGCCGATTCTGCGGCGGGACACGCGGACACCTTCCTCTAGGGCCTGGGGGCCCGCACAAGTGTCACCCGGGGCCGCCGGTCTGTCGAGAACACCGTACGCCCCGGTCGCGGGCCCGCCCCGGGGCGCGGGTCACAATGGGCGCGACAAGAGGGGACGGAACGCTCGTGCAGTGGACCTTGGTGATACCGCTGAAAACCCTGGCAAGGGCCAAGAGCAGGCTGTCGGACACCGCAGGGGACGTGCTGCGCCCGGGTCTCGCGCTCGCCTTCGCCCAGGACACCGTGGCGGCCGCGCTGGCCTGTGCCGCGGTGGGGGATGTGGCGGTCGTCACGGACGATCCCCTGGCCGGACGCGAGCTGGCCCTGCTCGGGGCCCGTATTGTCCCCGACGAACCCGCGGGCGGCCTGAACGCGGCCCTCGGGCACGCGGCCGCGGTCGTGCGTTCCCGAAGTCCCGACAGCGCGGTGGCCGCACTCAACGCCGATCTCCCCGCGCTGCGTCCCGCCGAATTGGAACGGGTACTCGACGCCGCCGCCGAATTCCCCCGTGCATTTCTCGCCGATGCCGCGGCAATCGGCACCACTCTCCTGGCCGCGGCGCCGGGCCGGGAATTGCTGCCCGCCTTCGGTACCGCCTCCCGGGCGCGCCACCGCTCCTCGGGTGCCGTGGAGCTGGGCCTCGACGCGGTGGAGTCGGTGCGTCAGGACGTGGACACCGGCGACGACCTGCGGGCGGCGCTGGCACTGGGTGTGGGCGCCCGTACGGCCGCGGCGGCGGCCCGGCTGCTGATCCCGGACCGGCCCGCCGGGCTCCCGGGCCCGCTGATCCCCTGACCCCGCACCGCAGGTCGCGGGTCGCCCCGGCCGGCGGCGGCGCCCGGTGCGGTACGGGTTCGGGAAGTGCAGGTGCGGTGCAGGCCCTAGGCTTCCCTCATGCAGGCGACCGCGTACACGTACGACCCCGAGACCCGCAGCGGCCAGGTGCTGCTCGACGACGGCACCCCGATGCCCTTCGACGCACCGGCGTTCGACGCGGGCGCCCTGCGGCTGCTGCGCCCGGGACAGCGGGTGCGCATCGACGTCGAGGGCGAGGGCGGGTCCCGCCGGATCACGCTCGTCACGCTGCACACCTTCTGACCGCGCGCCGACCGCCCGCGCACACGCCGCGGGCCGGGCTCCCGGTGGGAGCCCGGCCCGGCGCGTGAGGTGCCCTGCGCCCCTGCTACCTGCGGGCGGTGGCCTTCTTGGCGGTGGTCTTGCGCGCCGTCGACTTCTTGGCGGGAGCCTTCTTGGCCGTCGCCTTCTTGGCCGGGGCCTTCTTGGCGGCGGTCTTCTTCGCGGCGCCCGTCGTCTTCTTGGCGGTGGTCTTCTTCGCGGCGCCCGTGGCCTTCTTGGCGGTGGTCTTCTTCGCCGTGGTCTTCTTCGCCGTGGCGGTGGTCTTCTTCGCCGCCGTCGCCGTCGTCTTCTTGGCGGTGGTCTTCTTCGCGGCGCCCGTGGCCTTCTTGGCGGTGGTCTTCTTGGCCGCGGCCTTCTTGACCGTCGCGGAAGCCCCGCCGGACAGGCTGCCCTTGGGCGCCTTCTTGACCGAGACCTCGCCACCGCGCGGCAGCTTCTTGGAGCCGCTCACCAGGTCCTTGAAGCCCTGACCGGCGCGGAAGCGCGGCACCGAGGTCTTCTTGACCCGAACGCGCTCCCCCGTCTGCGGGTTGCGGGCGTAGCGAGCCGGGCGGTCGACCTTCTCGAACGAACCGAAGCCGGTGACCGAGACCCTTTCCCCGCTGACGACCGCACGGACGACCGCGTCCAGTACGGCGTCGACCGCGTCAGCGGCCTGCTGACGCCCGCCGACCTTGTCCGCAATCGCTTCTACGAGCTGCGCCTTGTTCACGTCTTCCCCTTCGGAGACATTGCCCGAACGAAAGTGTCCAGGCGTTTTCGCACGTTAGGCAGATATATACCGCAAATCAAACACGAAACGGGCTAATCACCCTTGTGCCGCAACGAACTCGGGCTGTCGCGGAGTTCCTCAGCGTTCCTCTTCCGGAAATCGACCCTCGTCGAGGTCCGCCATGAACCGCTCCAGACGCCTTGTCGCATCGGCGAGATCGTGCTTGGCCGCGGCCGTAATGACCAGCAGCTTCCGGGTCAGCGCCATCCGTACGCCCTCCGGGACTTGCAGTGCGCGCACTTGTGTGTGCGCTTCCTTGAGTTGGGCCGCGACCGCCGTATAGAGCTCGAGTTGGCCGTCGTGTTCCATGCACAGATTGTGCCATCTGGGGCGAGTTGTCGCCTGCGCAGGGGGCAACTGCGGCCTGTGGCGGCCTCCCGAACACCCCGCCGCAGCGCGGGTTCCAGGATCGCGTACCCCGTCAACCACCGCCGTAACGTGGGAAGTTGGCAGCTCACAAGGGTGCCGTCGCAGCGGATCGGGTCCGGACACGGCTGTACCCCCAACCGTCCACGATTGGGGGTACAGAGGGGTGTTGCGGGTGGCCGAAACCAGTCTTGTGTCAGCCGTTCATCCGGTCCACGGGGTCAGACCTGGAGCGTCTTCGGCTTGTACGAGGGCCGCTTCGCCTCGTAGGTGGCGATGTCGCCCTCGTTCTGCAGGGTGATGGAGATGTCGTCCAGGCCGTTCAGCAGCCGCCAGCGGGCGTTCTCGTCGAGCTCGAAGGCGGCGGTGATGCCCTCGGCGCGCACCTCGCGGGCCTCCAGGTCGACCGTGATCTCGGCCGTGGGGTCCTTCTCGGCGAGGTCCTGCAGCGCGTCCACGATCTTCTGGTCGAGCACCACGGTGAGCAGGCCGTTCTTCAGCGAGTTGCCCCGGAAGATGTCGGCGAAGCGGGACGAGATCACGGCCTTGAAGCCGTAGTTCTGCAGGGCCCAGACGGCGTGCTCGCGCGAGGAGCCGGTGCCGAAGTCGGGTCCGGCGACCAGCACCGTGGCGCCGTCCCGCTCGGGCTGGTTGAGGATGAACGACGGGTCCTTGCGCCAGGCCTCGAACAGCCCGTCCTCGAAACCGTCCCTGGTCACCTTCTTGAGCCAGTGGGCGGGGATGATCTGGTCGGTGTCGACGTTGCTGCGGCGCAGCGGAACGGCCCGGCCGGTGTGCGTGGTGAATGCTTCCATGACGTCTCAGACTCCAGCGGGCGTACGGGCGGCAGGCGCGTCGGACAGGTCGGCCGGGGAGGCCAGATGGCCCAGCACGGCGGTGGCGGCGGCGACCTGCGGCGAGACCAGATGCGTACGGCCGCCCTTGCCCTGCCTGCCTTCGAAGTTGCGGTTGGAGGTGGACGCGGAGCGCTCACCGGGGGCCAGCTGGTCGGGGTTCATGCCCAGGCACATCGAGCAGCCCGCGTGCCGCCATTCGGCGCCGGCCTCCTTGAAGACCACGTCCAGGCCCTCGGAGACGGCCTGCAGGCCGACCCGGGCGGAGCCGGGGACGATCAGCATCCGTACGCCGTCGGCGACTTTGCGGCCCTCGACGATCGCCGCGGCGGCGCGCAGGTCCTCGATGCGGCCGTTGGTGCAGGAACCTACGAAGACCGTGTCCACCTTGATGTCGCGCAGCGGCTGGCCGGCGGTCAACCCCATGTACTCCAGGGCCTTTTCGGCGGCGACGCGCTCCGAAGCGTCCTCGTACGAAGCCGGATCGGGGACGGCCGCCGAAAGGGGTGCTCCCTGGCCCGGGTTGGTGCCCCAGGTGACGAACGGCGCCAGCGAGGCGGCGTCGATGACGACCTCGGCGTCGAATTCCGCGTCCGCGTCCGACTTCAGGGTCTTCCAATACGCCACGGCGGCGTCCCAGTCCTCGCCCTGGGGGGCGTGGTCGCGGCCCTCGAGGTACGCGAAGGTGGTCTCGTCGGGGGCGATCATGCCGGCGCGGGCGCCGGCCTCGATCGACATGTTGCAGATGGTCATCCGGGCTTCCATCGAGAGCTTCTCGATGGCCGAGCCGCGGTATTCCAGGATGTAGCCCTGGCCGCCGCCGGTGCCGATCCGGGCGATGATCGCCAGGATCAGGTCCTTGGCCGTGACGTCCTCGGGCAGCTCGCCGTCGACCGTGATGGCCATGGTCTTCGGGCGGGCCAGCGGCAGCGTCTGGGTGGCCAGCACGTGCTCGACCTGCGAGGTGCCGATGCCGAAGGCCAGCGCGCCGAAGGCGCCGTGCGTGGAGGTGTGGGAGTCGCCGCAGACCACGGTGGTGCCCGGCTGGGTCAGGCCCAGCTGCGGTCCCACCACGTGGACGACGCCCTGCTCCACGTCGCCCAGCGAGTGCAGCCGGACGCCGAACTCGGCGCAGTTCTTGCGCAGCGTCTCCAGCTGGGCCCGGGAGACCGGGTCCGCGATGGGCTTGTCGATGTCGAGGGTCGGGGTGTTGTGATCCTCGGTGGCGATGGTGAGGTCGAGACGGCGCACGGGGCGGCCGGCCTGACGGAGTCCGTCGAAGGCCTGCGGGCTGGTCACCTCGTGCAGGAGGTGCAGATCGATGAAGAGGAGGTCGGGCTCGCCCTCGGCGCGCCGGACGACATGGTCGTCCCAGACCTTCTCCGCGAGTGTCCTACCCATCGCTTTCCCTCCGGCCGGTCAGTGTGGCGCCGGCCCAACTAGAGATCTCCGGGGCGGCAACGTGCGTACCCCTCGTACCGGACGTCTGCCACCGGGCCCGTTGGTCTGCGGGCCGCTGTGTCTACAAGGGTGGCGCGTTCCACGGAAAATTGAACTTGCGTTTCACAGAGTGAGACGCGAGTATCGTTTCATGGACAACAGTAGCGGCGTAGGAGTTCTGGACAAGGCAGCCCTTGTCCTGAGCGCCCTGGAGTCCGGTCCGGCCACCCTCGCAGGGCTGGTCGCGGCGACCGGGCTGGCACGACCCACGGCACATCGGCTTGCCGTGGCACTTGAACACCACCGCATGGTGGCGCGCGACATGCAGGGCCGTTTCATCCTCGGCCCGCGGCTCGCCGAGCTGGCCGCGGCCGCGGGCGAGGACCGCCTGCTCGCGACGGCCGGCCCGGTGCTCACGCATCTGCGCGACATCACGGGCGAGAGCGCGCAGCTCTATCGCCGGCAGGGCGACATGCGCATCTGCGTCGCCGCGGCCGAGCGCCTCTCGGGCCTCAGGGACACCGTCCCGGTCGGTTCGACGCTCACCATGAAGGCGGGCTCGTCGGCCCAGATCCTGATGGCGTGGGAGGAGCCCGAGCGGCTGCACCGCGGCCTTCAGGGCGCCCGCTTCACGGCGACGGCCCTGTCGGGCGTCCGGCGCCGGGGCTGGGCCCAGTCGATCGGCGAGCGGGAGCCGGGCGTCGCGTCGGTGTCGGCGCCCGTCCGCGGTCCGTCGAACCGCGTGGTCGCCGCCGTCTCGGTCTCCGGACCGATCGAGCGGCTGACCCGCCACCCGGGGCGGATGCACGCCCAGGCGGTCATCGACGCCGCCGGACGCCTCTCCGAGGCCCTGCGCCGCACGGGCTGACCCGAACCGGGGGCGGGCCGGCCTCAACGCCGCGGCAGGCCCTCCCCCACTCAGGCACCCCGTTCCCCGGGACCGCGACCGGCCGAGGCCTCCGCCGCCCGCGGCTCACCGGCCCCCCGCTCTTCCGGCCCGCGCTCCCCCGCCGCCTCCGGCTCACCGGCCCCCGCCGCCCCGCCCCGGGCCGCCTCGGGCGTCTCCGCACCGGACGACCGGTGCGCGAACCGGTCGGCCGCCCGCCGCCCCCGCTTCTCCAGCGGCAGGACACCGTGCGCCGCCCCGAGGCCGAAGGACGGCATGTCGACGTAGATCGACTCGTACGACCCCTCGGGCACCACATAGGCCTCGTGCCAGAGCCCCACGTGCTGGCGCACCTTGCCCGCCCGCTCCTTGCGGTTGATGATCGTCCACGCCCGGTGGTGGAACATGTCGGGCGCCGCGGCGTAGGCGTAGAGCTTCTCCTTGGACTCCCAGTACTGGACCACGTAGTACGTCCGCGGGGAGGCGGTCAGCAGGACGTGGCCCAGCAGCCCCCGGCTCCGGTCACGGGCCAGCTCCCGCAGCATGCGGGGCATCGCCAGCAGTACCGGCAGCCAGTGGTGCACCGCCCGGAAGTGGTTGATCCGCATGCCGATCAGCAGGACGACCACGTCCCCCTCGGTGGCTGCGGTGACCCGGCCCGCGATCGGCTTGGCGAACATGAAGCCCCCCGTTGGATAACGGCACTATCCAAGTGCTCGATGCTTGGATAGTGCCGTTATCCATGGAGGGGCGCAAGACATGCGGCTGACCGAACTGAGCGAGCGAAGCGGCGTCTCCCTCGCGACGATCAAGTACTACCTGCGCGAAGGGCTGTTGGCGCCGGGCCGCCGGGTCGGCGCGACGACCGCCGAGTACGACGAGAGCCATCTGCGCCGGCTGCGCCTGGTCCGCGCCCTCATCCAGGTCGGCCGGGTCCCGGTGGCGACGGCCCGGGAGATCCTCGGCCATGTCGACGACGACTCCCTGGGCCGCACGATCCGACTGGGCGCCGCGCTCTGGGCGCTGCCGCAGGAACCCGAGCCCGACGAGCGGGACCCGGCCGTGGTCACCGCGCGGCAGGAGGTGGACCGGCTGCTGGAGATGCTCGGCTGGGAAACGGCACGGGAGTTGAGCACGCTCTCCCCCGTGCACCGCTCGCTGGTGGTGGCGGTGGCCACGCTCATCCGGCTCGGCTACGCATGGGACGCCCAACTCATGGAGCCGTACGCGGAGTTGATGCACCGAGCTGCCGTGCGCGACCTGGACTTCGTGGAGACACATCCGTCCGAGGCGGAGAAGGTGGAGACGGCGGTCGCCGCCGCGATCCTCTTCGAGCCGGTCCTGAAAGCGCTGCACCGGCTGGCCCAGGAGGAGGAGTCGGCCCGGCGCTACGGCATCGAATGAGCAGCCGGCCCGCGCGGGGCGAGCGGGCCGCGCCCGTCGGACAGCGGGGCGGGCGGCCGGGCGCCACGGAAAACGCCGATGGGCCCCCACCGGAGTGGAGGCCCATCGGTCTGCGTACCCCCGACCGGATTCGAACCGGCGCTACCGCCTTGAGAGGGCGGCGTGCTAGGCCGCTACACAACGGGGGCAAGGATCTTGCGGATCCAGCTGGGCTACCAGGACTCGAACCTAGAACAACGGAACCAGAAACCGTCGTGTTGCCAATTACACCATAGCCCACTGGTGGTCTAGACCACCGAGTACCCCCGACCGGATTCGAACCGGCGCTACCGCCTTGAGAGGGCGGCGTGCTAGGCCGCTACACAACGGGGGCCCTAGCGATCCTGCATGAGAGTCAGCGGGTGCGACCCGGACTGTCCCCCTGGGAAGGATCTGTACCCCCGACCGGATTCGAACCGGCGCTACCGCCTTGAGAGGGCGGCGTGCTAGGCCGCTACACAACGGGGGCCTTGCAGAGACTGGACTCTGCGATGCAGATAAGCTCTGCGAGCTGGCCTACCAGGACTCGAACCTAGACTAACGGAACCAGAAACCGTCGTGCTGCCAATTACACCATAGGCCACTGAAACGCAATCCCCGTGGGGATTTTGTTTTAGCTAGCGCCTCCGGGTTCCGGCCTTTCGGCCCGCTCTCCGGCGGCGCAGGAAGAACATTACCCGAAGGTGGACGGCGCTCCAAAACGGGTATCGGCGCCGAGGAGCGCGGGGAGTTCGGCCAGCGAGGCGATCCGGCGCGGCCCGGCGGCCGCCACGGCCGTGACGGTGTGGGCGCCGTCACGGTCGATCCACACGGAAAGCAGCCCCGCCTCGGCGGCGCCCCGGCCGTCGATCTCCGGATGGTCCCCGACGTACGCCACCTGGTGCGGGGGCAGCCCCAGTGCGTCGCAGGCGGCGTGGAAGGCCTCCGCGGCGGGCTTGGAGACGCCCAGCTCGGCCGCGCAGAGCACGGCCTCGAAACGGTCGCGCACGCCGAGGACGCGCAGCTTGCGCTCCTGTACGTGCAGGCTGGAGTTGGACAGGACCGCGTGGCGGTGGCTGGCGGCGAGGGCGTCCAGGACGGGCAGCGCGTCGGGGAAGAGCGCCCAGACCGACTCGTAGTGCCCGAGGTAGCGGTGGAACCAGGCGTCGGCCTCCGCGTCGGTCAGCTCCCGGCCGAGGAAGGCCCGTACCCGGTCCCGGCGCTGCTCCTCGAAGGTGGCCTGCCCGGCCGCGAACCGCGCCCACTGCACGTCGGTCTGCTCACGCCAGTGCGCGAGGGCCAGCTCGACCGTGCCGAAGGCGTCGAGCAGTCCCTCGGCGGCCAGGTGTCCGCGCATCCCGGACCGGTCCGCGGACGTGTAGTCGAAGAGCGTGTCGTCGATGTCCCAGACCACGGCCCTGATGCTCATGGTCCGACGGTAACTCCGGGCGGGTGCACGTGTCCGTCGGTCGTACCGAAAGGGCGCGGGGACGCCGGAGGGGGCGGCGTCCGCTCCAGGACACCGCCCCCTCCGGTCCGCCGTGCGGTCAGGCCGCCAGCCGCGCCAGGGCCGCGTCGATGCGGGCCAGGGTCTTCTCCTTGCCCAAAATCTCCAGGGACTCGAAGAGCGGCAGGCCGACCGTGCGGCCGGTGACGGCGACCCGGACCGGGGCCTGGGCCTTGCCCAGCTTGAGTCCGTGCTCCTCGCCGGCGGCCAGGACGGCCTCCTTGAGGGACTCCGGGCTGGACCAGTCGGCCGCCTCGAGCCGGGCGCGCGCCGTGCGCAGCAGCGCGTCCGAGCCCTCCTTCATGGCCTTGGTCCAGTGCGCCTCGTCGAAGACCGGCTCCGCGAGGAACAGGAAGTCGACGTTGTCGGTGATCTCGGAGAGGACCTTGAGGCGGGTCTGCGCGTGGGGCGCGATGGCCAGCCACTTCGCCTCGTCGAAGTCCTCCGGCGCCCAGGGGGCGAAGGGGGGCTTCAGCCAGGGCGTGCAGCGCTCGGTGAAGTCCTTCACGTCGAGCAGGCGGATGTGGTCCGCGTTGATCGCCTCGGCCTTCTTGAGGTCGAAGCGCGCCGGGTTCGGGTTCACGTCCGCGATGTCGAAGGCGGCGACCATCTCCTCCACGGAGAAGATGTCGCGGTCCGCGGAGAGCGACCAGCCCAGCAGGGAGAGGTAGTTGAGCAGGCCCTCCGGGAGGAAGCCGCGCTCGCGGTAGAGGTTCAGCGAGGCCTGCGGGTCCCGCTTGGAGAGCTTCTTGTTGCCCTCGCCCATGACGTACGGCAGGTGGCCGAAGGCCGGGGTCTCCTTGGCGATGCCCAGCTCGCGCAGCGCCTTGTAGAGGGCGATCTGCCGGGGGGTCGAGGAGAGCAGGTCCTCGCCGCGCAGGACGTGGGTGATCTCCATGAGGGCGTCGTCGACCGGGTTGACCAGCGTGTACAGCGGGGCGCCGTTGGCGCGGACGATGCCGTAGTCCGGCACGTTCTCCGGGAGGTAGGTGATCTCGCCGCGGACCAGGTCCGTGAAGGTGATCGGCTCGTCGGGCATCCGGAAGCGGACGATGGGCGTACGGCCCTCCGCCTCGTAGGCGGCCTTCTGCTCGGCGGTCAGGTCGCGGCAGTGACCGTCGTAGCCGGACGGCCTGCCGGCGGCGCGGGCGGCGTCGCGGCGGGTGTCCAGCTCCTCCGTGGAGCAGTAGCAGCGGTACGCGTGACCGGCGTCCAGGAGCTTCTGCGCGACGTCCTTGTAGAGGTCCATGCGCTGCGACTGGCGGTACGGCGCGTGCGGGCCGCCGACCTCGGGGCCCTCGTCCCAGTCGAAGCCGAGCCAGCGCATCGAGTCGAGCAGCTGCCGGTACGACTCCTCGGAGTCGCGTGCCGCGTCGGTGTCCTCGATGCGGAAGACCAGGGTGCCCTCGTGGTGCCGGGCGAACGCCCAGTTGAACAGGGCGGTACGGACCAGGCCCACGTGGGGGTTGCCGGTCGGGGACGGACAGAAACGTACGCGGACGGAGCCGTTAGCCACGCTTGATCACCTTGTTGGTGAGAGTGCCGATGCCTTCGATGGTGACGGCGACCTCGTCGCCGACGTTGAGGGGGCCGACCCCCGCAGGGGTGCCCGTGAGGATCACGTCGCCGGGGAGCAGCGTCATGGCCTCGGTGATGTTGACGATCAGGTCCTCGACGGAGTGGATCATCTCGCTGGTACGGCCGAGCTGGCGCTGCTGCCCGTTGACCGTGCACTGGATGGTGATGCCCTCGGCGATCGCCGACAGCTCCAGGTCCGTCTCCACCCAGGGGCCGAGCGGGCAGGAGGAGTCGAAGCCCTTGGCCCGCGCCCACTGCTTCTCGCGCTTCTGGACGTCGCGCGCGGTGACGTCGTTGGCGCAGGTGAAGCCGAGGATGACGTCCTTGACGCGCTCGCGCGGAACCTCCCGGCACATGCGGCCGATGACCACGGCGAGCTCAGCCTCGTGGTGCAGCTCGTTCGAGAAGGAGGGGTACGCGATCTCGTCGCCCGGACCGGTGACGGAGGTCGACGGCTTGAAGAAGGCGAACGGCGCCTCGGGGACCTCGTTGCCGAGCTCCCTGGCGTGCTCCGTGTAGTTGCGGCCGAAGGCCACGACCTTGTTCGGGAGCACGGGCGGCAGCAGCCTGACCTTGCTCAGCGGGACCTTCGTACCGGAGAGCTCGAAGTCCGCGAACGGGATGCCCTTGATGATGTCGAGGACGAGCTCGTCCGGCCTGTCGCCCTCGACCGCGCCGAAAGCGACGTTGCCGTCGATGGAGAATCTGGCGATGCGCACGGGATCCTGGCGCCCCTCTTCTGAGCCGGCTGAAGTCTGACGCTCCAGGCTAACGCGGCAGGGGGCGGGCATCTCGCGCATGTCAGCGGTGCCCCGGCCGGTCCGGGCCGCGGGTTCGCTCCGGCGCCTTCGCCCGCGCTCCCGGGGACACCTTCGGTGATCCCGGGCCGGCTCCGTTGAGCGGACGGCGGCCCCGCCGCGTACTACTCGGCGACGGCGGCCGCGACCGGGGCCTCCATCAGGACGGTGCGCCGCGGGTTGGCGGTCTGCGCGGGAAGCTCCACGGAGTGCTCCTGCTGTTCCGGCGTCTGCAGCTCGTCGGCGTCGGCGAGGTGCGCCAGCGTCGTGCGTCGCGGGTTGGCAATGTTGTGGAACATCATCGTGGTCTTCACTGTTGTTCGTGACCTTGTCGGTACGGGCGCCGCGCGGGCCCCAAGGGGCGCCGCAGAAGCGCAGGTTGTCGGATTCGCCATCCCTGTAAAGCGTCAGGCTAAACATGCAATTCCCTGGCGATGGCGTGAAGACGCCATGATTTCCGTGTGAGTTTGCTCACTGAGGAGTGGGCAAAGGGGGCGAAGTGGACAGGCAACCCCAACCGGCGAAACGGACATTGCGCCACTGAAGCGCGTATTCCGCTCCTGATCATGGCGACTGGGACACCGGGCCCACCCCCTGGACTCGTGGGGATACGTCCCATATGTAGGGGATCGCTTTGCACGTCTCGTGACGCGGCCCTCACAAGGTGTCACAGTGGTCACAGGCTGGCACTCGGGCCTTGTTGGAGATCCGGCACTGTGCTGGAATTCCACGGACCGCCGCGGGATGGAACCGGCGCGCAGGGGCGCAACGCAGCGCCGAGTGGCGGCGGGAAGGGGGAGCCAGCGCCGGTCACTCACGACCACCAGGGGGCGCACTGCGCCCTTGAACGACGCCGACACCGTCCTCGCCGCCTGTGCGGAGGGACGCCTGGTCCAGAGGTTGCGACGCTAGTGCAGGGACGTTTCAAGAGGGATGGCAGCGCTTCGGCGGAGCCGGAGCCGCACGGCGGGACCGACCGCGGTTCCTCGCCCCAGCACGCCCAGAACCCGGGACCGGCAGAGGTCGGCGGTGGCAGCGGTGACCGCTCCTCACGCGCCGGCTCGACGGCTTCGGGCGCTCCGGCGAAGCCGAAGGAACCGACGGGCCCCGGCTCGCGAATAGCGCTGCGCAACTGGCGCATCTCGACCCGCCTGGTCTCGCTGCTCGCGCTCCCCGTGGTCGCCGCGACCTCGCTCGGCGCGCTGCGCATCAACCAGTCCATGGACGACATCCAGCAGCTCGACAACATGAAGCTGCTGACCGAG
Source organism: Streptomyces sp. NPDC026417 (assembly GCF_055567695.1). Lineage (NCBI taxonomy): Bacteria > Bacillati > Actinomycetota > Actinomycetes > Kitasatosporales > Streptomycetaceae > Streptomyces > Streptomyces sp. NPDC026417. The sequence goes on along the minus strand of NZ_JBVHPY010000019.1, from coordinate 14,794 downwards.
ATGACGAAGCAGGCGACCGAGCTGGCCGCCGCGCTCCAGGACGAACGCGACCAGTCGGCCGGCCCCCTCGCCCACGGCAGCTCGGCGACCGACTTCACGGTCAAGGGCGCCCGCAGCAAGACGGACGACGCGAGCAAGACGTTCCTCCGTGGCACCCAGGAGATCGACGACGCGAGCGGCAACGGCCAGCTCACCGGCGTCCGCGACAGCATCGTCGGCATCGCGAGCGAGCTGGGCAAGCTCAACACCATCCGCAACAACGCCTACAAGGACGGCAAGAACTCGACGCAGACCGTCGAGGCCTACCACCGCCTGATCACCCAGCTGCTCGACCTCTCCCAGGACATGGCCGAGGCGACCAGCAACCCGGAGATGATCCAGCGCACCCGCGCCCTGTCGGCCTTCTCCTCCGCCAAGGAGTACGCGTCCGTCCAGCGTGCCGTCATCGCCGCGGCGCTGCCGGTCAGCGACAACACCTTCGGCTCGCTGTCCCCGAACGACCGGCTGTACGCCCTCTCGGCCCAGACCAGCCAGAAGTCCGAGCTGGACAGCTTCGAGAACATCTACGGCGACGGCGCCGAAGACCTCATGAAGCCGATCGACGCGAACAACCCGACGATCGAGTCCGCCGACCGGTACGCGAGCCGCGTGCTGAGCAGCGAGGCGGGCATGCGCTCGCAGGACAAGCGCTCGTACAAGGACTGGATCGACGCCGACACCTCGAAGATCGAGCAGATGGGCAAGATCGAGCTCACCCTGCTCAACCAGATGGAGCAGAAGGCTCGTGAGCTGCGCAGCGAGTCCGAGCGCGAGGCGCTCATCTCCGGTGTGCTGATCCTCCTCGTCCTCGGCGTCTCCCTCGTCGGCGCCTTCGTCGTGGCCCGGTCCATGATCCGCTCGCTGCGCCGTCTGCAGGACACCGCGACCCGGGTCGCCCAGGACCGCCTGCCCGAGCTGGTCAAGCAGCTCTCCGAGTCCGACCCGCAGGACGTCGACACCTCCGTCGAGTCGGTCGGTGTGCACTCCCGGGACGAGATCGGCCAGGTGGCCGCGGCCTTCGACGACGTGCACCGCGAGGCCGTCCGCCTCGCCGCCGAGCAGGCCCTCCTGCGAGGCAACGTCAACGCGATGTTCACCAACCTCTCGCGCCGTTCGCAGGGCCTCATCCAGCGTCAGCTCTCGCTCATCTCCGAACTGGAGTCCCGCGAGGCCGACCCGGACCAGCTGTCCTCGCTGTTCAAGCTCGACCACCTCGCCACCCGCATGCGCCGCAACGGTGAGAACCTCCTCGTTCTCGCCGGTGAGGAGCCCGGCCGCCGGTGGACCCGTCCGGTCCCGCTGGTCGACGTGCTCCGCGCCGCGGCCTCCGAGGTGGAGCAGTACGAGCGCATCGAACTCGCCGCGGTCCCGACGACCGAGGTCGCCGGCCGGGTCGTCAACGACCTCGTGCACCTGCTCGCCGAGCTGCTGGAGAACGCCACCTCGTTCTCCTCGCCGCAGACCAAGGTCAAGGTCACCGGTCACGCGCTGCCGGACGGCCGGGTGCTGATCGAGATCCACGACACCGGCATCGGCCTCTCCCCCGAGGACCTGGCCCAGATCAACGAGCGGCTCGCGTCGCCGCCCACCGTGGACGTGTCGGTCTCCCGCCGCATGGGTCTGTTCGTGGTCGGCCGCCTGTCGCAGCGACACGGCATCCGCATCCAGCTCCGCCCCTCCGACTCCGGCGGTACGACGGCACTCGTCATGCTGCCCGTCGACGTCGCCCAGGGTAAGAAGCTCCCCGGCAAGCCCGGCCAGGGCGGCCCCGGCTCCGGCGGGCCCGCCGCGGCCCAGGCCGCCGCGGGTGTCGCCGCGGCCCGCCGCGGCAACGGCCAGGGCGGACCTGCCCTCGGTGCCGGTGCCCCCTCCTCCGGTGGCGGACTCCTCGGTGCCGCCCCGCAGCGCGGGCAGGTGGGCGCCGGCCAGGGGCCGCGCGCCGCACTCCCCGGCAGCAACCAGGGCGGTCGCCCCCAGGCGCCGGGCGGAGCACGCGGACCGCAGGGTCCGGCCGCCCCGCCGCAGCACAACCAGGGCAACCCGTCGCAGGGCAGGCCGGCTCCGGCCGGTGCCGGCGGCTACGGCCAGAGCGCGCCGGGCGCCCCCCAGGGCCTCCAGGCCGCCGGCACCGGCGCGCCCCAGAACTTCAACGAGGGCGGTACCGGCACCCGCCGGGGCGGCTTCGGTGACTCCGCGACCGGCTCCCACCAGGGCGGTTTCGGCGACGCGGGCTCCGGCTCGCAGCAGGCGGGACCCGCGGCCGTACCGCCGCAGCAGCAGCAGCCCAAGGAGTCCCGTGGCCGTCGCAGGCCGCAGCTCCCCGGGCGGGGTGGCGGCGCACGTGCGGAGCTGCCGGGCGGCAACAGCCAGCAGCGTCCGAGCTGGAGCGACGAGAACGCCCAGCCGCCGGTGCCGCGTGCCTCGCTCGACACCCCGCGCGGCCACGAGGAGCCGGACCCGCTGTCCTCGACCTCGCGGCTGCCGCGGATCGACGACCGCCAGGGCCCCGGCGCGACGTCGGAGATCCCCCGGATCGACGACCGCCAGGGACTCGGCTCCACCTCCGAGTTCGCCCGTCCCGACTACGACGCCCCGCGTCCCGGTACGGCGCCCGCGCAGAACACCGGGTCCTTCGCCCGCCCCGACCACTACGGCAGCACGAACCCGGCGTCGCCGTCGTCCACGGGACAGTTCCCGATGCCCGGCTACGGTGCTCAGGACCCGTCGTCCACCGGCCAGTTCGAGCGGCCGCAGGTCAACGGGGCCGGGGGGCCCTCCGACTTCGGCGCCCCGCGTCCGCCCGCCCCGCAGCGCCAGCAGGCGCCGCAGCAGCGTCCCGGCCGTCCGCAGGAGCCCGAGGCCCTGCCGCCGGCGGGTCCGGGCGACGGCCGCACGCCGCTGTACGACACGCTGGAGACCAACTGGTTCCACGGTCAGGCCCAGGGCGGGCAGCCCCAGAACGGTCCGGCTCAGCCTCAGGGCGGCCAGACCCAGGGCGGGCAGGCCCAGGGCGGTCGGCACAACGGCTCCCAGGCTTCCCAGCAGACCTTCCAGCAGCAGTCGCAGGCACCGGCCGCCCCCTCGCGGCCGGCCGGCCCGCCGGCCGCATCCTCCTGGCGCAGCTCTCCGAACGACGACCTCGTCCGGCAGGCAGAGCGCGTCCGTCAACCGTCGGCAGGCGGGGTCACCACCTCAGGCCTGCCGCGCCGCGTCCCGCGCGCCAACCTCGTCGCGGGCACGGCTCAGCAGCAACAGCACCAGCCCGGTCCGCAGGTATCGCGTGCGCCCGATGACGTACGCGGCCGGCTGACCAATCTCCGACGGGGCATCCAGCAGGGTCGCCAGGCCGGTAGTGGCCAGACCGGCAGCTTCCCCAGCCCCACTCACCAGCAGGAGCACTAGTTGAGCCCGATGAGCCAGGCGGCACAGAACCTGAACTGGTTGATCACCAACTTCGTGGACAACACCCCAGGGGTGTCCCACACCGTCGTCGTGTCCGCCGACGGACTCCTTCTGGCCATGTCCGAAGGCTTCCCGCGCGATCGCGCCGACCAGCTCGCGGCGGTCGCGTCCGGGCTCACCTCGCTCACGGCCGGGGCATCCCGGATCTTCGAGGGGGGCACGGTGGCCCAGACCGTCGTCGAGATGGAGCGCGGCTTCCTCTTCCTGATGTCCGTCTCGGACGGATCGTCGCTGGCGGTCCTCTCCCACCCCGAGTGCGACATCGGCCTTGTCGGCTACGAGATGGCACTGCTCGTCGACCGCGCGGGCGCCGTGCTCACGCCCGACCTGCGCGCCGAACTACAGGGAAGTCTGCTGCACTGACGGCCCTGGTTCCAGCGAACTCACGCAATCACCGTCCGGCCGACACAATCCCCCCACCGGCCCTTCCCGACGGCACGACTGACCGACTTGCTGTCCCGCCCGGAGGATTCATGACCCCGCCCACCGCCTCTCATGATCCGTACGCTGAGCCGTACGGGGACGAGGGCGACCAGCCGCTGGTACGTCCGTATGCGATGACCGGCGGCCGGACCCGGCCGCGCTACCAGCTCGCCATCGAGGCACTGATCAGCACGACGGCCGACCCGGCGCAGCTGATGGGGCTGCTCCCCGAGCACCAGCGAATATGCCACCTCTGCCGAGAGGTGAAGTCGGTGGCCGAGGTGTCGGCCCTGCTGTCCATGCCTCTGGGCGTGGCCAGGATTCTTGTCGCGGACCTCGCCGAGGCCGGACTCGTCGCCATTCACCAGCCTGGCGGCGACGAGAACAACGGCGGTGCACCGGACGTGACACTGCTCGAAAGGGTGCTCAGTGGACTTCGCAAGCTCTGACGGAGGCCGGGCGACCACCTCCGCGAAGATCGTGGTGGCAGGTGGCTTCGGCGTGGGCAAGACCACGTTCGTCGGCGCCGTCTCGGAGATCAACCCCCTGCGCACCGAGGCCGTCATGACGTCCGCGTCCGCGGGGATCGACGACCTCACCCACACCGGGGACAAGACCACCACCACGGTGGCCATGGACTTCGGCCGTATCACGCTGGACCAGGACCTGATCCTGTACCTGTTCGGCACGCCCGGCCAGGACCGCTTCTGGTTCATGTGGGACGACCTGGTCCGCGGCGCCATCGGCGCGGTGGTCCTGGTGGACACCCGCAGGCTCGCCGACTGCTTCCCCGCGGTCGACTACTTCGAGAACAGCGGTCTGCCCTTCGTCATCGCCCTCAACGGCTTCGACGGGCACCAGCCGTACTCGCCGGAGGAGGTCCGGGAGGCGCTCCAGATCGGCCCGGACGCCCCGATCATCACGACGGACGCCCGGCACCGCGCCGACGCCAAGAGTGCCCTGATCACCCTGGTGGAGCACGCGCTCATGGCCCGTCTCCGGTAGCCGTCCCGGCTCATACCATTCAAGTCGGAAGCGCCATACGGTAGTTGTCGTAGATTCTCTGAAGCCGGCTGTGTCCTTTGACACGGTCGGCCTCAGTGTTCATAACGTTTCGACAGAGATATCCGGTCCGGCCGCCACGCGTCGCGGTCACTTGGTGTCGCTGTGCTCATGAACGCCCCGCCATTTGACGGGGCTCGTTCTTTATGACCGTTTTATCTAGGGCTTACATCACACGGAATCTTCGGTTCCGAGTGTTTGGAAGAGCGCTGCCTGACGTGCTGGAATGCCTGAACTGCCCAGTAGACAAGGGCGCTGGAGACACCGCGGCACAACGTAGGTGCCGACGCCGAGAGGTTGTTGGTCGAGTGAGGCGAAGCAAGAACGGTCCCGAGCCGTCGGCACGGGGCAACTTCACCCCGCCGCCGCGCGGAGCGGCGCCCGCACAAGTGTCCGGCCCGGAGCCGACGGCGGCGCCCGCCCCGAGCGGCGGACGTTTCTCCCCGCGCAACTGGCGCGTGCCGACCCGGCTGAACGCGATCCTGCTCATACCCGTGCTGGTCGGCCTGGTCATGGGCGGCTTCCAGGTGAAGAGCTCGATCGACACCTGGCAGGAGGCCGAGGACGCGGAGAACACCGCACGCCTCGTGCGCGCCTCCCTGACCTACGCCAACCAGCTCATCGTGGAACGCGACGTCACCGCGGCCCCGCTGCTGGGCGGTGCCGGCGAGAAGAACGCCACGGTCGTCAAGGCCCGCGCCGCCACCGACAAGGCCGCCGACGCCTTCGACGAGGCCGCGCGCAACATGCCGGACAAGTCGGGCCTCAACCGCCGTCTCACGCTGTTCCGCAAGGTCGAGCCCGGTCTGGTCTCCCTGCGGAAGAACGCGTACACGACCAAGCTCTCCGGCGTGAAGACCGAAGAGGGCTACGTCCAGATCCAGCACCCGCTGATGGAGTTCGCCAACGAGCTCGGTCTGGGCACCGGAAACATCACCAGCTACGGCCGGACCGTCTACGCGATCTCGCTCACCAAGGCCGCCCTCTCGCTCGAGCGGTCCATCGGTACGCACCTGCTGGTCAAGCCCGGTCCGGGCAACGGCAGCCTGAGCAGCCAGCGGGTCGCCCTCTCCTCGTACGCGTACCTGGAGGGCATCGCCGTCGAGGAGTACATCGGCGGCGGCACCGAGGCCGACGCGGCCAAGCTCGAAGCGGCCAAGAAGAAGCTGCAGATCGACGGCGAGGCCCAGGCCAAGGAGGCCGCCGCGGCGGCCCAGGCCGAGGGCAAGACCTACGTACCGCCGCCGGCCAACCCGGCCGTGATGATCGGCAAGCTGCGGAACCTGTCGTCCACGGACCCCAGCGCCCGTGAGGCGCTCGCCGCGGAGGGCGTCACCGCCGAGAACTGGTGGGCGGTCAACACGGCCAAGTTCAACGCCTACCGCACGATCGAGTCGGATCTCGCCGACAAGGCCGTGACCGAGGCCGCCGGCATCGCCGACGACGCCAAGCAGTCCACCTTCATCACCGGTGCCGCCGTCGTCATCGCCCTGCTCGCCGCGTTCATCCTGGCCGGCATGGTGGCCCGCCAGATGAGCCGCGCCATGCGCCAGCTGCGCAACGCCGCCTTCGGTGTCGCCGAGCAGCGTCTGCCGATGCTGGTCGACCAGCTCTCCCGGACCGACCCGGGCCGGGTGGACACGCGCGTCGTGCCCATCCCGATCACCACCACGGACGAGATCGGCGAGGTCGCCCGCGCCTTCGACCAGGTCCACCGCGAGGCCGTCCGGCTCGCCGCCGAGCAGGCCCTCCTGCGGGGCAACATCAACGCGATCTTCACCAACCTGTCGCGCCGCAACCAGTCCCTGATCGAGGGCCAGCTGACCCTGATCACCGACCTGGAGAACAACGAGGCCGACCCGGACCAGCTGGAGAACCTCTTCCGCCTGGACCACCTCGCGACCCGTATGCGCCGCAACGGCGAGAACCTCCTGGTCCTCGCCGGCGAGGAGCCGGGCCGCCGCTGGGACCAGCCGGTTCCCCTGGTCGACGTGCTGCGCGCCGCCTCCTCCGAGGTGGAGCAGTACGAGCGCATCGAGCTCTCGGGCGTCCCGGAGGCCGAGATCCACGGCCGCGCCGTGACCGACCTCGTGCACCTGCTCGCCGAGCTGCTGGAGAACGCCACCACGTTCTCCTCGCCGCAGACCAAGGTCCGCGTCACCGCGACCCGGCTGCCCGACGGCCGCATCATGGTCGAGATCCACGACAAGGGCATCGGCCTCACCGCCGAGGACTTCGCCGACATCAACCACAAGCTGGCCAACCCGCCGACCGTGGACGTCGCGATCTCCCAGCGCATGGGTCTCTTCGTGGTCGGCCGGCTGTCCGACCGGCACGGCATCCGGGTCCAGCTGCGCCCCTCGGGCGAGCAGGCCGGCACCACCTCGCTCGTCATGCTCCCCGACGCGATCACCCATGGTGGCGGCGGCGAGCAGCAGCTGCAGCGCGACGAGTTCACGGTCTCCCAGATCATCCCGGAGCAGCAGACGTTCCAGGGCGATGCCTTCCAGGGCCAGCCGATGCGGACGGCCGCCGAGCTGGGCTTCGACGACAGCCGCTACGAGGTCCCGGACGACATCAGGGAGCTGGACCCGGTGGGCCGCTCGCTGATGCGCGAGGAGCGCCGGGCGGCTCTGGAGGCCCAGGCACAGGGTCCGGAGGCCATCGAGGCCCCCCGGTACCAGGACGGCTTCGACGCCCAGCAGCACCCGTACGACAACGGGCAGCCCGGGTACGACAACCAGCCCGGCTACGACGACGGCCAGAGCACGTACGAGGACCAGCAGGCGACGTACGACCAGCAGACGTCGTACGAGGGCCGGCAGCAGGGTGCGTACGACGAGACGTACTTCCCGTCGAACGGCGGCTATCCGGAACCTGCGTACCAGGAGCCGGCCCAGGAGGAGCGGCCGGCCGCCAGGGGCACCGCTTCGGAGACCTTCTCGGCCTTCGAAGAGCAGTCCTACCAGGACGACTGGCCGCAGCAGGACGCATACCAGGGCGGATACCGGTCCGAGTACGCTCCGGAAACGGAATCCTCACAGGCTGACGCGGGCGAGCGGGACCGCGTAGGCTTCGAACGTCCGGGACCGGGCCCCTCCGCCGTCCACGAGCTGACCGACGCCGGGCTGCCCCGCCGCGGATCCACCCCCGGTGGGGACGACGGCCAGCAGCGCGTGAACCAGGATCCGCCCGCGGCCGCGCAGAGCAACGGTGACTGGCGCTCGTCGAACGACGACCGGTGGCAGCGCGCCGAGCAGCTCCGCAAGCCCAAGGCGGGCGGGGTCACGTCCTCCGGTCTGCCCCGTCGGGTCCCCAAGGCCAACCTGGTCGAGGGAACCGCGGAATCGACCCCCCAGGGCGGCCCTCAGGTCTCCCGCGCCCCCGAGGACGTCCGGGGCAGGCTGAGCAACCTGCGCCGGGGCGTCGAGCGGGGACGCAATGCAGGTAGTGACACGAACGGCCAGGCCACTGGGAATCACCGCAGTGGGCCTGACAGCACCTACAACCAGGAGCGTTAGTGTGAGCCCGATGAGCCAGGCGGCACAGAACCTGAACTGGTTGATCACCAATTTCGTGGACAACACCCCCGGGGTGTCGCACACGGTGGTGGTCTCCGCCGACGGACTCCTTCTGGCGATGTCCGAAGGCTTCCCGCGTGACCGCGCCGACCAGCTCGCCGCCGTCGCGTCCGGACTTACCTCGTTGACCGCGGGTGCCTCCCGCATCTTCGAGGGTGGCAGTGTGAACCAGACGGTTGTGGAGATGGAGCGAGGATTCCTCTTCCTGATGTCCATTTCCGATGGTTCGTCGCTCGCGGTCCTCGCACATCCCGAAGCGGACATCGGTCTCATCGGGTACGAGATGGCGCTTTTGGTGGACCGTGCGGGTACGGTCCTGACCCCCGATCTTCGTGCAGAGCTCCAGGGGAGCCTTCTCAACTAGCAGACAGACGGTGCGTTTTGGCGTCCCGAGGCCATAAGGTTTCGGGACGCGGCTCCACAGTGATGGGTGCCCGGCACAGTCGGAGGAGGAGAAAGTGGCAACACCCCCAGGCGGTTCGTCTTCGGGCAACTGGTCCTATGGCCCCGGCCAGGGGCAGGGTCAGGGTGACGGTTCGCAGAACCCGAACCGGTACAACTTCCCCTCCGCACCGAGCCACCGGCGTCAGCCGTACGCGCCCCAGGGCCCCCAGGGTCCCGGGCCTTCGCCGTACGACCAGCCGGCGGCGCCGCGCATCCAGCCCGTGCAGCCGCAGCGTCGCGCCCCGGAGCCGGCGCCCGCGGGGGCGTCGAACAACCCGCTGGTACGCCCGTACGCCATGACGGGCGGCCGTACCAGGCCCCGCTACCAGCTCGCCATCGAGGCGCTGGTGCACACCACCGCTCAGCCGCACCAGATGCAGGGCCAGTTGCCCGAGCATCAGCGGATCTGCAATCTCTGCCGAGAAATCAAGTCGGTGGCCGAAATCTCGGCCCTCCTGACGATCCCCCTCGGCGTGGCCAGGATTCTCGTCGCCGACTTGGCGGAGGCGGGCCTGGTCGCCATCCATCAGCCCGGCGGCGACGAGAACGCCGGCGGTCAGCCAGACGTGACTTTGCTCGAAAGGGTGCTCAGTGGACTTCGCAAGCTCTAGCGGAGGGCCTTCCCGCTCCACCACGTCCGCGAAGATCGTGGTGGCGGGCGGCTTCGGCGTGGGCAAGACCACGTTCGTCGGCGCCGTCTCGGAGATCAACCCGCTGCGCACCGAGGCCGTCATGACGTCCGCTTCCGCGGGCATCGACGACCTCACCCACACCGGAGACAAGACGACGACGACCGTCGCCATGGACTTCGGCCGTATCACCCTGGACCAGGACCTGATCCTGTACCTGTTCGGCACGCCCGGCCAGGACCGCTTCTGGTTCATGTGGGACGACCTGGTCCGCGGCGCCATCGGTGCCGTGGTTCTCGTGGACACCCGGAGGCTCGCCGACTGCTTCCCGGCCGTGGACTACTTCGAGAACAGCGGCCTGCCTTTCGTCATCGCCCTCAACGGCTTCGACGGCAACCAGCCCTACGGACCCGACGAGGTCCGCGAGGCGCTCCAGATCGGCCCCGACACCCCGATCATCACGACGGACGCCCGGCACCGCGCCGACGCCAAGTCGACGCTCATCACGCTTGTGGAGCACGCGCTGATGGCCCGCCTGCGGTAGGCGCGCCCGCACCGCGCATCAAGGGGGCGCCCTCTCCGTCGAGGAGAGGGCGCCCCCTTGTGTGCGTGCCCGTCGCGGTGGTGGACACGGCGAAGGGGCCCGTTCCGTGCGGAACGGGCCCCTTCGTGGGACGACGCGTGCTCAGCGCCAGCTGTGCGGGGCGCGGAAGCCGGGCTCGCGCTCCAGGCGGCGCCAGCCGGCCCGGCCGCGACCGCGGTGGACCGGGACGTCGGCCGGCGCGGCGGCGGCACGGGCCAGGAGGATCGCCGTGATGGCGGCGACTTCCTCGGGCTCGGCGTGGCCCTTCTCGACGCGGATGTCAGAGGTACTCATAGGTGTCAGTCTCCGTGAGAGAGGTTTCCGCGGTGGTACCGCGAAGGATCCGCGGGGTTACTGCGGGGGGTTGCCGTGCTTGCGGGACGGCAGGTCCGCGTGCTTGCTGTGGAGCATCGCCAGCGAGCGGATGAGCACCTCGCGGGTCTCGGCCGGGTCGATGACGTCGTCGACCAGACCGCGCTCGGCCGCGTAGTACGGGTGCATCAGCTCGGACTTGTACTCCTTGACCATGCGGGCCCGCATGGCCTCGGGGTCCTCGGCCTCGGCGATCTGGCGGCGGAAGATGACGTTGGCGGCACCCTCGGCGCCCATGACGGCGATCTCGTTCGTCGGCCAGGCGTAGGTGAGGTCGGCGCCGATGGACTGGGAATCCATGACGATGTACGCACCTCCGTAGGCCTTGCGCAGGATCAGCGAGATCCGCGGCACGGTGGCGTTGCAGTAGGCGTAGAGGAGCTTCGCGCCGTGGCGGATGATCCCACCGTGCTCCTGGTCGACGCCCGGGAGGAAGCCGGGGACGTCCAGAAGGGTGACGATCGGGATGTTGAACGCGTCGCACATCTGGACGAAGCGTGCGGCCTTCTCCGACGCCTCGATGTCGAGGACACCGGCGAGGCTCTGCGGCTGGTTGGCGACGATGCCGACGACCCGGCCGTCGAGCCGCGCCAGCGCGCAGATGATGTTGCGGGCCCAGCGCTCGTGGATCTCCAGGTAGTCGCCGTCGTCGACGAGCTCCTCGATGACCTTGGTCATGTCGTACGGCCGGTTGCCGTCCGCCGGGACCAGGTCCAGCAGGACCTCCGAGCGGCGCTCGGCGGGGTCCTCGGAGTGGGTCGTCGGCGGGTTCTCCCGGTTGTTCTGCGGGAGCATCGACAGCAGGTAGCGCACCTCGGCGAGGCACGTCTCCTCGTCGTCGTAGGCGAAGTGGCAGACGCCGGAGGTCTCGGCGTGCACGTCCGCGCCGCCCAGGCCGTTCTGCGTGATCTCCTCGCCGGTGACCGCCTTGACGACGTCCGGACCGGTGATGAACATCTGCGAGGTCTCGCGGACCATGAACACGAAGTCCGTCAGGGCGGGGCTGTAGGCCGCGCCGCCCGCGCACGGGCCGAGCATGACGGAGATCTGCGGGATGACACCGGAGGCCCGCGTGTTGCGCTGGAAGATGCCGCCGTAGCCGGCGAGGGCGGAGACGCCCTCCTGGATACGGGCGCCCGCGCCGTCGTTCAGGGAGACCAGCGGCGCGCCCGCCGCGATGGCCATGTCCATGATCTTGTGGATCTTGGTGGCGTGGGCCTCGCCCAGCGCGCCGCCGAAGATGCGGAAGTCATGGGCGTAGACGAAGACCGTGCGGCCCTCCACCGTTCCCCAGCCGGTGATCACACCGTCCGTGTACGGCTTCTTGGTCTCCAGGCCGAAACCGGTCGCCCGGTGCCGGCGCAGCTGCTCGACCTCCTGGAACGACCCGGGGTCGAGCAGCAGCTCGATGCGCTCCCGTGCGGTCAGCTTGCCCTTGGCGTGCTGTGCCTCGGTCGCCTTGTCGCTGGGACCCCGCAGCGCCTCCGCACGGATCGCGTGCAGTTCGGCCACGCGTCCGCGCGCGTCAGTGGGTTCGCTCCCGGCAGGTCCAGCCTCGTCCAAAACGGTCATGTAGCGACCTTACGAAGTCCACCAAGGAAAGGCGGCCGTCGACTCCGTACAGTCTCCGGGCCGTTTTCCTGGTACCACCGAACAGAAGCCTGGCCCGATGCAGGCAATCCGACTGCTCAGGGGGCCTGCTGCTTGTAGAGGTCGCACAAAGACATCAGCTGAGAGTCACCTCACATTTGTGCGTGGCACATGCCCCCTCCGGAGTGACGCGCAGCCGCAGACGGCGGCCTGTCGCGAGGACCTCGACCGCGGGATCCGCTCTCAGGACCCGGCGGACCGGCCGGTCCCAGACGATCTCCAGCGGCTCCCCCGTACGGGGCGGCTCGCTCACGCAGAGGGTAGCGGTGCGGCCCATGCGGCGGACCAGCACACTGGCGCCGGCCGAGGAGGTGAGCGGCCCCGCCGTGCCCGGCGCCCAGAAGTTCGCGGCCGTCAGACCGAGGGCGCCGACGTGCACGGCCTGGCGCCCGGCGTCGTTGGCGAGTACCGACAGCCGGTGCCGGTCGGCGGCGCGGGCGGCGACGGCGTGCCGTGAGGCGCCGGGCATCAGCACGTACGCGTACGTGGCGTCGACCGGGTCGGTGCCGTGGTCGAGCCAGAGCGTCTGCCAGCGCCGGGTGCGCCGTTCCGTTGTACTCGTGGTGTTGATGTCGGACCAGGCGCCGGTGCGGTCCTCGCGCAGGGTGCGCAGCGCCGCCGTACCGCCGGGCCCGGGGAACACCCATCCGCCGTGCCCCTCCAGATGCGCCCAGCCGCCGCCGACGGTGAACTCCGGGGTGCCGCCCTCCCCCAGGTTCCGGTTGTCCACCACCGTCTCCACCGGGACCCCGTCCGCCGCGGTGATGCCGGCGCCCAGGCAGACCACCCCGTCCGGCAGGAAGAACCACGACTTGCGGGCCCGCAGGGTGGAGCCGAGGCCCAGCAGATGCTGTCCCACGACCGCGCACTCGCCGTCGGTCGTGCCCCCGACCCAGGCCGCCGGGGGCCGCGCCGCGCCCCACTCGCCGCCCTCCCGGTCGGCGAGCCGCCGGGTGGAGACGGTGGTTCCGGGCAGCCGGTACCAGTCCACGGTGGGCCAGTACCAGTCCGTGTACTGCCCGGAGTCCGCGGACCACCACAGCAGCATCCCGGCGCCGGTGTGCCAGCCCCGCGGGTTCTCGCCGTTGCCGCACTCGTAGTACGCGATCCGCTCCGAGGCCATGGAGAGGTTCACGGCGAATCCGGGACCGCGGTGCACGGCACGGTCCATGGCGGCGAAGAGCCGGTGCCCGGTGGGCTCGGGGGCGGCCTCCACCGCGGAGGCGGCGACGGTGTGCAGCCGCGCCAGGTCGGCCACCCCGAACTGCGGGGCGGTGAGGAGCGGGGTGACGGTGTCGCGCTCGATCCAGCCCTTGATCCGGGCGTGCCAGCGCTCCCGCTCCGCCGGTCCGGCGCCCTCCGCCAGCAGGGCGATCGCGGCGATGAGTCCCTGGCCGTGGAAGTGGTCGCTGCGCATGACGTGCCGGTCGTCGCTCTTGAGGTAACCGCGGCTGACGGCCCGCCCGTTGACGCTGTCCATCACCAGGCCGTCGTGGATGAGCGGGGCGTAGGCGCGTTCGACGCTGTCGAGGACGATCTGCCGACCGGGGTCGGTCACTTCCCAGGACGAGCCCGCCAGCAGCGCGAAGAGCCGCCCGAGCCCGTCGAGCACGACCTGCCCGTACGTCCCCGAGTAGGCGACCCAGGTGTGCTGGACGAACGATCCGTCGGCGTACAGCCCGTCCCCCCGGGTCACGTGGGGAAAGACCGGCGAGAGGGCGTCCCGGGCGAGGGCGATCTTCTCGGGGGCCCGGCCGAGGATGCCCCGGAGCGCGACGGAACGGCAGAGGTCGACGCGGTTGGCGCCCGTCGAGGTCCCGAGTAGTCGCGGAGCATGTCGTCCGGGACGAAGTGGTCGACGGCGGTGCAGGCGGCCGTGCGCTGCACGTCCGTCAGCCGTTCGTACAGGGCGGCGACGATGTCCATGAGGAGCCGGGGGCTGCCGATCTGCCACTCCCACCAGTTCCCGTACCGGGTGGTCGAGGTGTTGTAGACCGTGCTCATGACGTGGTCGAGGCCGCGCAGGACGTCCGCGAGGAGGGTCTCGTCGCCCGTGGAGCCCGTGCCCTCCTGGACGAAGGCCTGGGTCATCGTCCACAGCCTGCCGAAGCTCTGGGTGATGCCCGTGGGCGGGTCGAAGGGGAGTCCCGGCCACAGGGAGGCGGGGGTGGGTGCCATCGTCGCCCGGAATCCGCGGGCGAGTCCACCGGTCTCGCGGAGCCGGGAGGCGTACGGCTCGGCCCGTGCGTCGTAGCCCGCGCCGAGGGCGATGGTCAGCCAGCGCAGCCGCAGGGCGCCGTACGCGTCATCGGTCGCGCCGGCGCCGGCCGCGGCCGCGGAGGGTGCGGCGGTGACGGTGGCCGCGAGGGCGGCCGCGAGCAGGAACGTGCGGCGAGTCGAAGTCATGCTCATGCCGTCTACCACCTCACCCCCCGCGGGGGAACCGGGCGTTGCGGGGGGGGGGGGGGGGGGGGGGGGGGGGGGGGGGGGGGGGGGGGGGGGGGGGGGGGGGGGGGGGGGGGGGGGGGGGGAGGGGGGGGGGGGGGGGG